>DATNBJ010000177.1:0-10838 GCA_035572055.1 Thermoleophilaceae bacterium
GCTGGCGGACGGCGGCGGCGTGACCGTGGCGCTGCACACCGACCACTGCCCGCCCGGCGACGTGGACACGTTCCTGCGCCCGCTGATCGCCGAGACCGCGCGCAGGCACGCGAACGGCGAGCAGCCGCTGTTCAACTCGCATATGTTCGACGGCTCGTCACTGCCGCTCGAGGAGAATCTCGAGCGCTCGGCTGAGCTGCTGGCCGACTGCGCGGCCGCCGGCGTGGTGCTGGAGCTGGAGTGCGGCGTGGTGGGCGGGGAGGAGGACGCGATCAGCGCCGAGGGCGTGGCGCCCGAGCGGCTCTACACGACCCCGGAGGACCTGCTGAAGGTGGCCGCGGCGCTGGGCACCGGTGAGCGCGGGCGCTACCTGCTGGCGGCCACGTTCGGCAACGTGCACGGCATCTACGCGCCGGGGCACGTGAGGCTCAGGCCGGAGATCCTCGGCGAGGGGCAGGACGCGCTTGCCGCGGCACATCCGGGCGCGCGCTTCCAGTACGTGTTCCATGGCAGCAGCGGCTCGAGCGACGACGACATCCGTGCGGCGATCTCCCACGGCGTGGTGAAGATCAACATCGACTCGGACACGCAGTACGCCTTCACGCGCGCGATCGCCGGCCACGTGCTCGTGCACTACGACGGCGTGCTGAAGGTGGACGGCGGGATCGGCGACAAGAAGGCCTACGACCCGCGCGCATGGGGCAGGGCCGCGGAGGCGGCGATGGCCGAGCGCGTGTCGGCCGCCTGCGAGCTGTTCGGAAGCGCCGGGCGGTCGCTCAGCCGGTCAGCCCGGGCCGGTGCTTCGTGAGCCGTACCACCGTGTGGCTCTCGCCGCGCAGGATGTCCAGCTCGTCCACGAACACGGTCATGAACGCGAGACCGCGGCCGCGCTCGAGCAGTGAGCCCTGATCGGCGACCATCTTCGTGGTGAACACGCCGCAGTCGGTCACCTCGGCGGACAGCGAGTCGGTCTCCTCGATGAGCTCGAGGGCGACGGTGCCGTCGGGGAACGGGCAGCCGTGCTCGATCGCGTTCGCCACGGCCTCGCTCACCGCGAGCTTGAACTGGTAGCTGTCGGTCTCGTCGAGGCCGAAGCGCTCGGCGGCCTCCTCGGCGAACTGGCGGGCCACGGCGAGCTGGGAGGGATCGGCCGGGAGACGCATGATGTTCTGCCGCTGGAGCTGGAGGACCGCTGTCTGCATCGGAGGAGTGCTACGCCGCAGGCCTGGGGGAGAGTGCCAGCTCCTCGCGGGACTGGCACACGGTCAGCGCGTGGCCCACGCCCGCGATCTCGAGGGTCTCGAGCACGTTCGGGTTGGTGCAGATGACGGACACCGACCCACCGCGAGCGCGAAGCTCGCGGTAGCGGCCGGCGAGCACGCCCAGTGCGGTCGAGTCGAGGAAGGTCGCTTCGGTCATGTCGACGACCACGTCGAGGTGCCCCTCGCCGATCACCTCGATCAGCATCTCCTTCAGCGCGGGAGCCGCCGCCAGGTCGAGCTCGCCCGTGACGTAGACGCCGTCGCGAATGCGCTCGATCGAACAGGTGTCGGACCGGAAGGTCACCGCGTTCGGTTCTTC
This sequence comes from Thermoleophilaceae bacterium, assembly GCA_035572055.1. Classification (GTDB taxonomy): domain Bacteria; phylum Actinomycetota; class Thermoleophilia; order Solirubrobacterales; family Thermoleophilaceae; genus JAICJR01. Next base: position 1,582 of record DATNBJ010000177.1, read on the forward strand.
CCAAAGTGGCGGCTTCCTGCTCGCGAACTCGACGAATGTTCGACCCTCGCGTTGTCCGCCATGACCAAGAAGAGGCGTTTCGACCGGGAGACGGCCGGCGCGATCGAGTAGTGCGTGCGGTCGAGCACGTCGGCATGCCGACAGGCACGGACACTCGCCGCATGGGTCACGTGCCTAATGGCACGAGTCGTGCTAAAGCTCTAACAGGGGCTTGCCGAAAGGTTCGAATCGGTAGCCATTTGCTGAGTGGGGCAAGCTTGGTCTGTCGCAGGATCGCTGTCGTAGGGATGCTTGGGTTCGTCGGATTGGCGGCCCTCCCGGCGACCGCCGGCGCCGACAAGACGATCCTTCCCAGCGGCACCGTGACCACGCCGACGGTCCCGCCGCTCACCGTGACGGTTCCGAATACGCCGATCAACGTGTCCACGCCCGCTGTGGGATCCGTCAGCGTGCAAACGCCTCCGGTCACGCTGCCCGATGCGCAGGTGCCGGCCCCACCGGTGACCACGCCCGTCACGCCTCCAACCGTGACGCCTCCGACCGTGACCACCCCGGTCAGCGGCGGCAACCCGGGCGGCCAGAGCGCCACCGCGCCGATCCAGAACTCCACGCCGACGTCACCCACCGGCGGCGGTGGTGGCAGCAGCGGCAGCGGCGGCGGCGGGAGCTCGAACCGGAAGAGCCTGTCGCGGTCGCACAGGCGCAGCACCACAGGCGCCGGCACGACCACGATCGTCAACGCCACACCGACCGCGGACGTGGTGAACGGCGGCATCAGCGCGCCCGTCTCCAAGTCTTCGCCGCAGCACAAGCCGCAGACGTTCGGCACCCGCATCGTCCACGCGCTTCCCGCCGCGGTGGAGGTGGCGCTGATCGCGCTCGTGGTCATCGCCTCGCTGATGTCGATCGACGCCTACCTGCAGGGACGCCGCGCGCGCCGCCTCAAGCGCCAGCGCGAGGGGCTGCTCGACGACGTGGGCCTGCTTCAGGCCGCGCTGCTGCCGCACGTGCCCGATCACGCGGGCGACCTCGCGGTGTCCGTGGGCTACCGCCCGGCGCAGGGCCTCGCGGCGGGCGGCGACTTCTACGACGTCTTCCAGCTCGACGGCAACCGCACCGGGATCATCCTCGGCGACGTGTCGGGCCACGGCCGCGAGTCGCTGATCCAGGCGGCGCTCGTGCGCTACACGCTGCGCACGCTCATGGGCGAGGGCCACAGCCTCGGCGAGGTGCTCGCGCGCGCCGACCGCTACCTCGAGGCCGAGATGGGAGCCAACTTCGCCACGGTGATCGTGGCCACCTACGACCACGCCGGCTGCGAGCTGCGCTACGCCAAGGCCGGCCACGAGCCGCCGCTGATCACCGGCCTCGAGACCGCCGGCGAGGAGTCGGCCACGCCGCTGGGCCTCGGCCTTGCGCAGGAGTGGCCCGAGTTCAGCCACCAGCTCATGCCGGACGAGACCGTCTGCTTCTACACGGACGGGCTCAAGGAGGCGCGCCGCGACGGCGAGCAGCTCGGCCGCGAGTACATCGAGCGCCTCGTGCGTTCGGGCCTGGACGCCCAGCAGCTGATCGCGCGGGTGCAGGCAGACGCGGACACGGCCGGCGACGACCTCGCCGCCGTCGTGCTGCGGATGGACGAGAGCCAGCCCTTCGGGCGCTTCGAGCGGACGCTCAGCTCGGCTTCGTCGTCATCGCCCACAGCGTGACGACGTAGGTCACGATCAGGATCGACACCAGGACGGTGGCGATCTTGCCGACCGCGCCGCCGCCGGCATCGCGGGCGGCACGCCGCCACGCCAGCGCGGCGAGGATGGTGGCGATGATGATCAGCACCGCGCCGGCGTCCGCCGTGCTGAAGCCGATCCCGATCCAGGAGAGGTCCGAGTTCTCGAGGTGCTCCTTGGAGGCGATCCACTCGCCGCCGGCGCGCATCGCGATCCAGCCGGGGATCACGCCCACCAGCAGCGTGCGGTAGCCGAGCCGCGCCATCGTGCCGCCGCCGTCGCGCCAGGCGAAGATCAGCGACGACCCGGCCAGCACGAGCGCCCCGACCAGCACCATCGCGCCGGCCACGTGGATCAGGAGCGGGAAATTCCAGGCGTCGGGTCGGACGGCGGCGAGGGCCATGGTCAGTGCCCCGGCTTGTAGATCATGTCGATGAGCAGCAGGATCACGACGCCCGTGCGCAGCCAGTGGAACATGGCCGCCCGCGCGCGCGCCGGCTCGCCCTCGCCGGCGTTGAACCCCGTCTCCGCGCGGCGGCCCAGCTCGGTGGCGCCCGCCCACAGCACGATCGCCGCGATCACCCAGCCGTCCCAGACCTCGTAGCCCCTCACGTAGATCGCGAGCCAGATGCCGAACAGGATCGTGCCGAGGCCGCCGATTCCCCAGGCCACGGTGGCGATCGTCAGCAGCCGCTTGTCGGTCGCGTAGCCGAGCGCGGGCGCGCTGAGGACCACGACCGTGATGACCAGGAAGAACGCGGCGGTGACGTGCAGGAACAGGAGCCAGTCGTACACGCCCGCGGGACCCTAACCGCCCGGTGGGACGGATAGGTCGACCGGGAAGGCGGCGCTCGGGAAGAGCATGCCTCCCGGCTGAACCACCGCGAGCACCACGTGAGCGGTTCCGCTGTCGGCGCCGCTGACGTTGATCACGTCGGTGGCGCCGGGCGCGAGCGTCGCCAGATCCGTTCCGCTGGAGGCGAAGGTCGTGCCGAGCCCCGCCGGCTCGCCCGCCTCGAGCTTCTGCGCGGTCCCGGTCGGGTTGTGCACCTCGAGCTGGTTGTCCGAGGGAACCACCGTGACGTGCGCGGCGAGCGAGTCGACGCTCGCGTTCACGCCGGTGCTCGCCGAGCCGACGAAGCCGCCGAAGCTCGCGCCACCGGCGCCCAGGCAGAGGACCAGCGCGGCCAGCAGGATCGTGCGCTTCACGCCCGCCTCCAGATCCGCCGCAGCGCGGCCACCAGCACCCCCGCGCACACCAGCGCGAGCAGAAGCACCCGAACGCGCCAGTCGCGGCTGTACTCGATCACGTAGCCGGCGTAGGGGATGTCGGCCTCCAGCTTCCCGAAGTGGCCCTGCCCGTCCACGGAGCGCAGGCGCCACGGGTCCACCTCCGGGTTCTCGTCACCCTTCGTGGTGAACACGAGTCCGTCGCGCTTCTTCGCGATCGCGTGAACGCGGTGGGTGTAGTCGCCGGCGTAGCCGGGCGCCCGGAACATCACGACGTCACCCACGTGCACCGTCGGCGCCGGCACCCGCTTGACGACCACGAGCGAGCCGACCGGCATCACGTGCTTCATCGATCCGGAGAGCATCGGCGCGGTCCTGTAGCCCGCGAAGTTCAGGCCGGCGATCGCGAGACAGCCGGCGAAGACCGCCGCGCAGGCGGCGGCGAACAGCAGCCGCCCAAGGCGGCGAGCCCCGCGTGCGAGGCTCGCAAATGGGAGCGACCGGCGGCCGCCCTCCAGGGCGGCCGCCGCGTCACTTACGTCCAGCACATGCACGGTCGGTCAGGGTCCTAGACGTCGACCGAGTCGTTGTAGGTGCGGACGGTTCCATCGCGCTGGTAGGCCTTCACCGTGAAGGTGAGGGTCTGCTTCGCGCCCTGGAGCGGATCGCTGTTGTCGATCTCGTCCAGCTTGTTGCCGAGGTTGTCGGTCGGCACCATCGTGAAGGAGAACGGGATGGTCTCGTTCGCGCCGGAAGGGATGCGCACGTTGTCCGGCCAGGGCGCGTGACCCTCGACGCCGGTCAGGCCCCAGTTGGAGATGCCGAGCTTCGACGAGTTGACCCAGATGTTGTGGTCGAACGGAGAGCTGGTGTCCGAGCGCGAGACCGACACGGTCACGTACTTGAACGCGGTCGGCCCGGCGTTGTGGATGTTGATGTTCCCGCTGGCGATATCGCCGGGGACCATGTTGCTGATGTTGAACGGGTTGCCGTTCGTGTCGGTCACGCTCAGGGTCGGCAGCACCTTGCCGGCCGAGAAGTTGTGGGTGGCGTTCGCCGAACCGACGAAGCCCCCAAAGGTCGCCATGCTGCCGCCGGCACCAATGGCCAGTACGGCGGCAAGCGAAAGCAGCGCCTTCTTGTAAGGCATGCGAGTCCCTTTCATTGAGGAGAGGACGGACCTCCAAAGCCCCTGCAAGGAGAGGTGGCCCGGGTGCCGAGTCCTTCACGGCACTCGACCCAACATCTGTCCGAATTACTCAGATGTCAATGTTTGATCACTGACAGCTGAGCCGTGGTATTAGGCGGCGGAGAAGCTGGGAATCAGTCCACCAGCACGCCCACCAGGCCGGCCACCACCGCGACCGTCAGCAGGCCGTTCAGCACGAGCTCGAAGTGGTCGGACTCGGCCAGGTGCGCGAACAGGCGGCGCCCCACCAGGTGGCCGATCGCCACGAGCGGGACGAAGGCGAGGATCACCCCGGCGTCCGGCAGCGCCGGAGTGCCGGTGGCCGCGAGCGCCACGCCGCCGATCGCCGCCAGCCCGAGCATGCACGTGGGAAGCGTGTCGCGCACACGCGCGGGCGGGGCGCCCAGCCCGAGCAGGTGGAGCACGAGCGGCGGCCCGTTCGTGCTCGTGGTGGTGGTGAGCACGCCGGCCGAGATTCCCGCCGCCCAGGCCGGGAAGTGCGCACGGCCGCCGCCGATGTGGCGCACGGCCAGCGTGGCCAGGACGCCTACGGTCACAGCGACCTGGAGGGCGAGCGCGGACAGCGACCTGAGCAGCGCCACGCCCGCCAGCGCGCCGGGCGCCGCGCACACGAGGATCACGATGCTCTGTCGCTTCAGCGGGCGCGGCCGGCGGCCCTCGGTGCCGAGCGTCATCAGGTTCACCTCGGCGCCGAGCAGCAGCAGCAGCCCCACCGCCGGCTTGGGGTCGAACGCCGCGTAGGCCAGCGGGGCCGACAGGAGAGAGAAGCCGAAGCCCGTGGCCGACTGGACGAGTGCTCCGGCGACCACGGAGGCGCCGGCGGCGACCTCGAGCGCGCTCACGGGCGGGACGCTATGAGACCGGCGACCGGTAGGCGCCGTCCACGTACTGGCGCAGCATCCGCGTGGCGGAGAACTCCGGGCCGAGCTGCTTCAGCGACGCGCGCATTCGTGCCACCCACGCCGTGGGGATGCCGCGCTCGTCGCGCTCGTAGAAGGCGGGGCAGACCTCCTCCTCGAGCAGCCGGTAGAACTCGGCGGCGTCGCGGGCGTCCTGGGCCGCGTGGTCGTAGTCGGTCTCGCCCGAGAGCGCCCAGCCGTTCGACTCGTCGTAGCCCTCGGCCCACCAGCCGTCCAGCACGCTGAGCTGAAGACCTCCGTTCATCACGGACTTCATGCCGCTCGTGCCGCTGGCCTCGAGCGGTGGCCGCGGCAGGTTCACCCACACGTCGCAGCCGCGCACCAGACGGGCGGCGGTTGCCAGGTCGTAGTCGTCGAGGAAGATCACGCGCTCGCCCACCACCGGCGCGCCCTTCAGGCCGAACAGGCCCTGGAGAGTGCGCTTGGCGTCCTCGTCGCGCGGGTGCGCCTTGCCGGCGAGCAGCCACTGCATCGGACGATCCCCGGCGAGCAGCGCCAGCGTGCGCTCGGGGTCGTGGCCCAGCATGCTCAGCCGCTTGTAGGTGGCGATCCGGCGCGCGAATCCGAGCGTCAGCGCCTCCGGGTCGAAGCTGCGCACGGCGGCCTCCACGTACTGCGGCTCGTCGCCGCGGCCGAGGCGGTCCTTCACGCTGCGCTCGCGGGCGAAGCCCACGAGGTCACGGCGCTGCGCCTGGCGCGCGGCCCACAGCTCCTCGTCCGGTATGTCGTCGACCCCGCTCCAGGCGCTCGGGTCGTCCGCGTGGCGCCACCAGCCCTCGCCGAGGTGGCGGTCGAGCAGCTCGCGCATCGGGCCGCCGAGCCAGGTGGGCACGTGCACGCCGTTGGTCACGTGGCCGATCGGGACGCTGTCCACGTCGCGATCGGGCCAGAGGTCGTGCCACATCTCGCGGGCCACCTCGCCGTGGCGGCGGCTCACGGCGCCCGCCGCGCGGCTCAGCCGCAGCGCGAGCTGGGTCACGCCCACCGGCTCGTGCTGGTCGTCCGGGTTCGTCCGCCCCAGACGGATCAGCTCGTCCACGTCGACACCGAGCTCGCCGGCGAGCGGGCGGATCGCGCCGGCCACCTGGTCGGCCGGGTAGGCGTCGTTGCCGGCCGGCACCGGAGTGTGGGTGGTGAAGACGGTGCGCGAGCGCGCCGACTCGAGTGCCTCATCGAACGACGCGCCGCGGGCGATCTCCTCCCGCGCGAGCTCGAGCGGCGCCAGCGCGGCGTGACCCTCGTTCAGGTGGATCGTGCCCGGATCCATGCCGAGCGCGCGCAGCGCCCGCAAGCCGCCCACGCCGAGCACGATGTACTGCGCCAGCCGCGTGCTCGGATCGCCGACGTACAGGCGCGAGGTGATCCAGCGGCCGGCGTGGTCGTTCTCCTCCAGGTTCGTGTCGAGGAGGTAGAGCGGCACGCGGCCGATGGCGAGCCGCCAGACCTGCACGTGCACGGTGGCGTCGCCCACCGGCACGCTGACGCTTATCGGCCTGCCCTCCTCACCCGTGACGCGCGCGGCGGGCAGACGCTCGGGGTCGGTGTCGATCCAGTACTCGTGCTGCCAGCCCGAGGCGTCGATGCGCTGGCGGAAGTAGCCCTGGTGGTACATGAGGCCGACCGCGACGAGCGGCACGGCGAGGTCGGACGCCTCCTTCACGATGTCGCCGGCGAGCGCGCCGAGCCCGCCCGAGTAGACGGGCAGCGACTCGTGGATGCCGTACTCCGAGCAGAAGAAGGCGATGGGCCTGCCGCCGTTGTCCGCCGGGCGCTCGAGGTCCTCGTTGATGCGCCGCTCGAGCGCGGCGGCGCGCTGCGTCAGGTCGCCGTCGTTCGCCGCCCGGTCGAGCGCCCCGGCGGACGCCTCCTGCAGCTGGCGCACCGGGTTTTCCATGACGCGCTGCCAGCGCGAGGGGTCGATCGCCTCGAACAGCGCGGGCCCCTCCGGATCCCAGCTCCAGCGGTAGTTGTAGGCCGCCCTCGCCAGCGGCGCCAGCGGGTCGGGCACCCGCCCCGCCAGCTCATCGGCGGCACGTCGCAGATCGGCAACCCCGTCCGTCACGACGGCCCATTATTGCGATGTCGATTCCCCGGCTAGTGTCCGCGCCCATGCCTCCGCTCGGAGTCCTCGCCTTCGGCGACTCGATCACCAACGGCGGCGGTGAGCTCCAGTGGGGAGTCGCGCTCCAGTCGTGGGCGCTCTGGGTCGCGCGCGGCCTGGGGCTGCCGTACACGTCGTTCGCCACGGATGGCGCGCGGGTGAGCGACGTGGTTGGCGCGCAGATACCGGCGTTCGTGGAGCGCTCGGACGGCCGCTACCACCTCGGCTGTCTCTACATCGGGGTGAACGACGTGCGCGCGCTCGATTGGGACGCGCGCGCGTTCGAGGCGGGGTTCCGGGAAGCGCTCGAGGTCCTGCGCTCGCGCTGCGACCGGGTGCTGACGGTCACGGCGCCGCTGGACCTCGGCCGCCCGCGCGCCGGGGGGAAGGTGGGGGAGCTGAACGAGGTGGTCCGGCGCGGGGGCGCGCTGGTGCTCGATCTGAGCGACTTCGGCGCCCGCAACCTGGTGATGGCCGACCACGTGCATCCCACGGCGTTCGGCCAGATAGCGATCGCGGAGAAGGCGCTGGACGTGCTCGCGGGGGACGGGATGCTCGTCCGCGTGCGCCCGTCTTCACTGATCACCTACGAGACGACGCCCTGGAAGCGCCTCCGCGGTGACGCGACCTACGCCTACCGCCACGCAAAAGTCAGCGCCCGCTCAGCGTGGCTGAAGCTCCGCGCTGGATGACGTGTCTGCACTTTCCCAGCGTATAACTGGGGAATCGCAGTCAGGTCGTCACCGGGCCTGGTTGATGCCGTTCAAGCCGGGCGCGGAGCCGGCTTAGGGCAGCCGCCCCGCCTCCGCGGTCGCCTCGCGCAGCCGCGTCGCCAGGGAAGACGTGAGCGCTCCGCGCCGCAGCTGCCAGCGCCACGCGCTCCCGCTCGACCCAGGGGTGTTCATCCGCGCCTCGGAGCCCAGCCCGAGCACGTCCTGCGCCTGGACCATCGCCACCCGCGCGGGCGAGGAGAACGCCAGGCGGATCAGCGCCCACCAGGGTTGCCGTTCGGAGATGCCCCGCGCCGCGAGCTCCGCGCGCACGAGGGCAAGGCGCTCGGAGTCCAGCGAGTCGTACCACCCCCGAACCGTGTCGTTGTCGTGGGTGCCCGTGTAGACGATCCGGTTCTCGGCGTGATGCTCGAAGCGGTGCACGGACTCCGGCTCGTCCGGCTCGAAGCCGAGCTGGAGCACCAGCATCCCGGGGAAGCCGAGCGACTCGCGCAGCCGGTCCACCGGCGGCGTGATCACGCCGAGGTCCTCGGCGACCAATCGCAGCGAGCCGAGCGCGCGCGCGGCGGCGTCGAAGGGCGCCGAACCCGGACCGCGCGACCAGTGCCCGCCGCGCGCGTCGCGCGCCCCCGCGCGCACGGTCCAGTAGGACACGAACCCGCGGAAGTGGTCGATGCGGGTCAGGTCGAAGAGCTCGAACGAGCGGCGGAAGCGCTCGACCCACCAGCGGTAGCCGCTGCGCCCCAGGGCCGGCCAGTCGTACAGCGGGTTGCCCCAGAGCTGCCCCTTGTCCGTGTACAGGTCCGGCGGCGTGCCGGCCACGACGCCCGAGCGGAAGATCTCGGGATGGGCGCGGTGGTCGGCGCTGCCGGGGGCCACGTAGATCGGCAGATCCCCGTAGAGCCGGACGCCCGCGGAAGCCGCATAGGCGCGCAACGCCCCCCACTCGCGGGCGAACCGCACCTGGTCGGCCACGGCGCCGCGTCCGCCAAAGCGCTCCCAGTCTGAGATCCAGTACGCATTGCGTTCCCGAAAGTCGAGCTCCTCGGAGCGCGAGACAGCCGCCCGCGGCGACTCCAGCAACCCCGGCCACCCCGCGAAGGCCGACCGCGCCTTGTACGGCGACCGGTAGCGGTCGGGAGGACCGAGCGGCAGCATCTGCCACCACGTCTGCCCGGCCGCGGCGAGCCAGTCGACGAAACCGAACGCGTCGCGGCCGAGGCGCCCGGACGGCAGGGAGGTTGGATGGAGTTGCACCCCCGCGGAGCGGGGCAGATCTATGCGCAAGGGTTTGTTCGCGGCTTCCCGTGGATACTTCGCCAGCAGGTGCCCGAGCCG
>DATNBJ010000178.1:0-4931 GCA_035572055.1 Thermoleophilaceae bacterium
TCTTCGCCAGCACGATCGATCAGGTGGCCGACCTGCCCGGCCTGCAGCTCGACGAGCGCGACTACTTCCGCGACGTGTACGACCACCTGATTCGCATCTCGGACCTGATCGACTCCTACCGCGACCTGCTCAGCGGAGCCACGGACCTCTATCTGTCCACGGTCGCGAACCGCCAGAACGAGGTGATGAAGCAGCTCGCGGTCGTCGCCACGATCTTCCTGCCGCTGACCTTCATCACCGGCTTCTTCGGCCAGAACTTCGCCTGGCTCGTCAGATACGGGATCGACTCCGAGGCCGAGTTCTGGATCTTCGGAATGGGTGGCCTGGTGCTGTCGTGCATCGCCCTGGCCTACTGGTTCCGCCGAAAAGGCTGGTGGGGCGGCTAGCGCCTACTTGTCGAGAACGCGGGTGAACCGCTTCTCGGTCTCTTCGGTCATCGTCTGCTGAAAGGCGGCGAGCAGCGCGTCGCTGGCCAGTGGCCGCAGCCGCTCGAGCGCCTCGCGCAGTCGCGCCCACTCGGCCGACGAGTCGCCGCTGCCGGGCGGGGGCAGCGGACCGAGGACGTCGTCGACGAACAGGCGCACGAACGCCTGGGCGACCGAGCGCGAGTGGCGCATCACCTGTTCGGCCACGGCGAGCACGTGGGTGATGTCCACGCCGAGGCTCACCAGCTCCTCGCCGGCGCGCATCAGGGTGGGGCTCGGCACCTCGAAGCGGCCGTCGCCCAGCGGGCGCAGCAGTCCCAGCTTCAGCGCCTTGCGCAGGACCTTCTCGTCGAACGGCCCGCCGTAGCGCTCGTCGAGCTCGTCCTGGGTGACGTACTCGGGCAGCTCGTCCCCGAACGGCGCCAGCAGCGCGCGCTTGAAGCCGAGCGCCTCCTCCACCGCACCGGTGGCCCCCTGCACGAGACGCTCGATGGCCTTCAGGTTGTAGCCCTCGGCCTGCATCTCCTGGATCAGCTTGATCCGGGCCACGTGATCGTCGTTGTAGTAGCCCGTGCGCGCGCGGACCTCGGGCGGCGGCAGCAGGCCGCGCGACTGGTGGGCGCGGATGTTGCGCACGGTCATGCCGGTGCGCTGGGCGAGCTGATCGATGGTGAGCTGCTCGCCGCCCCCGTTTTCCTGTTGGGCCATTGCTCGCATGGTACGTCGAGAAAGGTTACATGAAACCGTGTACCATCTGTCGATGGCTAAAACGCTCATACGCGAGGAGACGCTGGAGCTCCACGGCCACTGCGTGAGCTACCGCATCGCGGGCGAGGGGCCGGCGATCATGCTGATCCACGGCGTGGCGGGCAGCTCGCAGCAGTGGGAGCCGGTCATGCGCCTGCTCGCCAGGGACTTCACGGTTCTCGCCCCCGACCTGCTCGGCCACGGCCGCTCGGCCAAGCCCCGCGGCGACTACTCGCTCGGCGCCTATGCGGCCGGCCTGCGCGACCTCACCGTGGCGTTGGGCCTCGACAGCGTCACCGTGGCCGGCCACTCGCTCGGCGGCGGGATCGCGCTCCAGTTCGCCTACCAGTTCCCGGAGCGGGCGGAGCGCCTGGTGCTCGTGTCGAGCGGCGGCCTCGGGCGCGAGGTGCACTTCCTCCTGCGCGCGGCAACGCTGCCGGGCTCGGAGCTCGTGCTGCCGCTGATCTCGAACGACCAGGTTCTGGGCGCGGGCACCGCGGTGTCCGGCTTCCTGGGCCGGCTCGGCCTGCGCACCGGGCCCGACATCGCCGAGTTCGCGCGCGGCTACGCCACGCTGGCGGACGCGGACTCGCGGCGCGCCTTCCTGCACACGCTGCGCGCGGTGATCGACCACGGCGGCCAGCGGGTGAACGCCACGGACCGGCTCTACCTCGCGGAGGACATGCCGTCGCTGATCGTCTGGGGCCGGCGCGACCCGATCATCCCGGTCCGGCATGCCGGCACGGCGAACCGCGGCATGCCGGGGAGCCGGCTCGAGGTGTTCGACGACGCGGGGCACTTCCCGCAGCTCGATGAGCCCGACCGCTTCGCGGAGGCGCTCAGCGAGTTCATCGACACCAGCGAGCCGGCGCACGCCGACGCGGCGCAGATGCGCGAGCGGCTGACCCAGCAGGCCTAGCCCTCGTCGCCCTCGCCCTTCTCGACCTTGCTCCCGGCCGGGCCGACCACGTACCACTCGGCGCCGAACTGGTCCGAGGCCTGGCCGTTCATCTGGCCGGGGGAGGTGTCCGCCGCGTAGTAGTAGAGCGGGTGCCCGCCGTAGGTCACCTGCATCTTGCCGTCGCTGCGGCTCGTGGTGCCGAGCTTGGCGCTCTTGGCGCCGCTGTCCGCCACCGGCATGCCGCCGGTGAGCACGGGCGGCCACGCGGCTGCGCAGGTGCCGCTGCAGGTGCTCTGCATGCCCTTGTCCGCCTCGAAGAGGTAGACCACGTGCCCGTCCTCGTCCACGAGGATCTTGCCGAGCTTCGTGTCCTTGGCGGCGATCTCCTCGCCCTTGCCGGACGGGGCCGGGGCGGTCGAGGCCGGTGCGGACGATGCCGGCGCGGTCGACGCCGGCGCCGCGGCGTTCGTCTGCGACGAGCTCTTGTTGCTGCTCCCGCATCCCGCCACCGCAACGACGGCAGCAGTGATCGCGAGCACTGGGACCAGTGTTCGTTTCATGTGAAGGGCCCTAATCGGTCGGGAGTGGGACTAGGGCGAAAGACGCGCTGAGGCGCCAGATTCTTCGTCTTGAGTCGCTAGTTCCTAGTCCCTAGTCCCTAGTCCCTAGAGGCTTGGGCCCGGACGTTTGGGGACTAGGGACTGGGGACTTACGGCAGTCTCGCCGCCGCCACGCCGCCGCACTCCCCGATGCATGACTGCCGTGTTGAACGGCATCGCGACATTGCCATGCACGTCCACCGCGATCAGGCCCGCGTCCTCCCCGATGCCGGCGACCACCTTCTCGCACGCGTCGCTCAGCGGCAGCCCGTCGTACGCCATCAGCGCCGCCACCTCGTGGGCGGCGACTCTGCGGATCAGCGACTCGCCGTGGCCGGTGGCCGAGATCGCGCAGGTGGCGTCGGCGTAGGTGCCCGCGCCGATCAGCGGGGAGTCGCCGACCCGGCCGGGCAGCTGGTCCTGCACGCCGCCGGTGGAGGTGGCCGCAGCGAGCACGCCGTTGGCGTCGAGCGCCACCGCGCCGACGGTTCCCTGCGACGCGAGCCAGTGCTCGTGCTGGCGCTCGGTGACGAACCACGCCGGATCGCAGAGCTCGAGGCCGTGCTGCTCCGCCAGCCGCTCGGCGCCCGGGCCGGCGATCAGCACGTGGGGCGTGTGCTCCATGACGACCCGCGCGAGCGCCACCGGGTGACGCACCCGCGTGACCGCCGCCACCGCGCCCGCGGTCCCCGCCGGGCCGACCATCACAGCGGCGTCCATCTCCACCTCTCCCTCGCCCGTGAGCACCGACCCGCGGCCCGCGTTGAGCAGGGGGCAGTCCTCGAGCGACTCCACCGCTGCCTGCACGGCGTCGAGCGCCCCGCCGCTCGCGAGCGCCGCCCAGCCGGCATCGAGCGCGTCGGCCAGTCCGCGGTGGTAGGGCGCCTCGTCGCGCACCGCGCCCCCTGCCGGATTTCCGCAGCCTCCGTGCACGACGATCACGGGATCCGCCACGCGCGGCAAGCTATCCGCATGACGCGACTCGTGCTGTGGGACATCGATGGGACCCTGGTCGACTCGGCGGGGCTCGGACGCGACGCTTTCGCCGAGGCGTTCGAGCACGTCACCGGCAGGCCCGTGGAGCAGTTCGTGCCGTTCGCCGGTCGCACCGATCTGGAGATCGCCCTCGACCTGCTCGAGACGGCGGGGGTGAGCGACGGCGAGGTGCAGCTCGACCACTTCCACGCGGAGCTGGCACGCGCGATGGCGGAGCGCGCCGACGAGGTGCGCGAGCTCGGGCGCGCGCTGCCGGGCGCGCGCGAGGCGCTTCAGCGATTGGACGTAGAGCCGGACGTGATCCAGTCGCTGCTCACCGGCAACATCGAGGCGAACGCGCACGTGAAGCTCGGCGCCTTCGGGCTCGATCGCCATCTGGACTTCTCGATCGGCGCCTACGGCTCCGACCACCGGACCCGCGGCGAGCTGGTGGCGATCGCGCTGAGCAAGGCGCGCGAGCTGCGAGGACTGGACCTCACCCCGGCGGACGCTGTGCTGATCGGCGACACGCCGCTCGACGTGGCGGCCGCGCTCGCCGGCGGTGCGCGCGCGGTGGGGGTGGCCAGCGGTCCCCACGGCGAGGGCGAGCTGCGGGAGGCTGGCGCGCACGCGGTGCTGCCGGACCTCACCGACGCGGAAGCTGTCGTGGCGGCCGCGCTAGGTCGCGACTAGGCACCAGCGCTCGACCTCCGGCCAAGGACCGTAACCCGCCTCCGGGTTGATGTGGCCGGCTCCGGCGATCAGCTCCGTGTCGATCCCCAGCGGCTCGCCGTATACGCGTAGTGCGCCCTCCGGGCAGTACGGATCGTTGTCCGAGCACACGAGCCGCGTGCCTGTCGCCGCGCGGCCGAGGTCGGACGGCTCGACCGTCAGCGGGAAGAAGCCGTGGAGGTCGGCGCAGTTCACCGACTCGCTGGGCGGGGCGACGAGCAGCACGCGGTCGACCGGCGGCCCGGCGGCCCGCCGCGCGTGGTGCAGCCAGAGGACGCACGCGAGCGAATGGCAGACGACCACCGAGTGGCCCTCGAGCTCCGCCTCCAGGACCTCGAGCCAGTCGTCGAGGTGGGGAGCGAAGGGCCGCGGCAGCTCGGGGTAGGTCGCCCGGGCGCCGAGCCGGCCCGCGAGCCAGGTCTGCCAGTGATCGGGGCCGGACCCCTGCCAGCCGTGCAGGATCAGGCAGCGCATAGGCGGCGGATTCTTTCCGAAATGGGGCCCGGCTCCCGCTTGGGGGGAAGCGGGAGCCGGAAAGAGTCAGTCGTTTTG
>DATNBJ010000179.1:0-13931 GCA_035572055.1 Thermoleophilaceae bacterium
GTTCTGGATGCGGAAGTCCTCGTGGTGCGCGTAGAGGTAGCGCGTCACGTGCTCGCGGTCCGAAGCGTCGTCGGTGGCGGCCAGCACACGGTCCAGAGCCGCGCGCGACAGCACCTCCACCGACTGGCCCACGGGGAACGACCGCGGGAACACGTTGGTGACGAGGTCGACGTCGCCAGGACCAAAGAGCGAGATGGCCTCGTCCACCAGCGCGGGATCGATCAGCGGGCTGTCGCCCGACACCCGCACCAGCGCATCGAGCCCGAAGCTGTCGGCGAGGGCGGCGAAGCGCCCCGCCACGTCGGGGAGCGATCCGCGGAAGGCGAACACGCCCGCCTCGGAAGCGAACTGCGCCACCGGGTCGTCTTCCGGCTGGTCCGACGTGGCGACGATCACGGTGTCCGTGGCCAGCGCCACGCGCTCCAGCACGAAGCCGAGCAGCGGCCGCCCCGCCACCGGCAGCAGCACCTTCCCCGGAAGCCGCGCCGACGACATCCGCGCCTGGACCACCGCGCCGATCATTCGCTCAGCTCACGCAGGAGGCGCGACCAGTCGGCGAGCCAGTCGCCGGGCCGCGCGAAGCGATCGAGGAACGCCGATCGCGCCGCCCGCACCTCCGCCGTCGCCCACCACTCGCCGGCCCGCTCGTAGACGGAGTCCACCTGCGCGGCGGCCGCATGCGGGTCTTCGAACAGCACACCGGCCTCGCGCAGCGCATCGAACGGCGCCTGGGCGTCAGCTCGCATCTCCCACATCTCCGGATCCCAGAACATCACCGTGGGGACCCCGATCACCATCGCCTCGATCAGCCCCGTGTCCGGATAGGGAATCACCGCGAGCCGCGACCGCGCCATCAGCTTCACGGCCGTGCGCTGCGTCGCGGGCGGCCGGAATGGCAGGGAGGCGAGCAGCGGGTCGCGGAAGGCGCCCTCCAGGAAGGCGGGAAAGCGCTTGAGGAACAGGTGCTCGCGGGTCCGCCCGACCGAGCGCACGAACTCCGCCAGTGCTTCGTTCTGCCTGTAGCCCTGGTTGCCGAGCGGGGTCGACGCGAAGCGCAGCACGAACGGCTCCGGCGGGAGCATCCACTCGAGGACCAGAACGCGCGTCCCGCCCCGGTGGCTGTCGCGCAGGCGCTCGAGGCGCGGGCTGGCAAGCGGGCGGATCCCCTCGCCGCCACCGCCCCAGCTCACGAACGTCGAGCCCGGCCGGCACTCGAGCCGCTCCTGCGTGTTCACCCGCGCCTGGAGGTAGGTGCCGCCGTGCTGGGTGAACGCGAGCGGCGCCCCGGCCTCCGCGCAGCGGCCGAGAAAGTCGTTCTCCACGTCGTGGGCGGCGTAGTTCCCGACCAGCACCGGCGACGGCGGGCCGTAGGCGGCGGCGCTCTGCTCGGCCAGCCGGCTGTGATCCTCGATCGCCGTGCGCGGAAGCAGCAGGCAGGCCGCCGCCGCGAGGCTCGTGGTGCGCTCGTCGCCGTGGAACAGCGCGGCCAGCTCGTCACGACTCCCGCCCCTGCCCGACGTGACCGGCTGCGGCATCGTCGACACGATCTTCAGCCCCGGCACGCGCGCCGAGAGCCGCAGCTGATCGAGCCGCGCGATGCCCGGGCTGCGCAGCAGCACCACCCGGCGCCCCCGCCGCAGCGACAGACTCGCGCGCAGCGCCGCGTCTCCCGCCAGCCCGAGCGCGATCAGCGCCTTGCCGGCGAGCGAGGAGGTCAGCGGGCGCTCGCCGCTGGGCACCGCCGGCCGCTGCTCCCGCCGCTCGACCGTCAGCCCCATGCGCCGCGCCAGCTCGCTTCCAAGTGCGCGGTTGCCGGCATCCCCGCGCAGCAGCCCGATGGCGGCGCCCATCGTGTCGGGCACAGGAAGCGGGTCGCCGCCCGCCACCGGCAGCTCCGGCCTCAGCCGTGCCAGCGCCAGGCAGTACAGCCGCCGGTCGATCGCCGCCGCCAGCACGAGCAACAGCAGTGGGCGCAGCAGCAGGTCGAGGTAGACGCGCCCCTTGCCGAGCGCGGGCGCCAGCCGGTCGAGCACCAGCTCCGAGAGTGCCCAGCAGTACGCGTCGTGGTCGGCGATCGCCGAGCGGTCGTCCCAGGGGTTGGGCAGCACGACGAGATCCGGGGCGTCGTGGCGGCACCACCACCCGCCCAGCGCGAGCTCGCCGCTCGCGAGCGGCAGGCGGTCGAGCACGGCGGCCTCAGCCCGCTGGAGCCGCTCGCCCAGCTCTCGCCGCGCGCGCTCGACGTACGCGTCCTCGAAGGCGGATACCGCCGCGGTCACGGCGCGGTCACGTGCAGGTGCAGGTCGTACGCGGTGCGTGCCGTCTCGAACCCGAGCCGCTCGTAGAAGCGAATGCCGCGCTCGTTGGCCGTCTGCGTGCCCACCTCCACCGGTCCGGACCAGTCGGAGCAGAGCCGCCGCACGAGAGCAGCGCCCGCCCCGCGCCCCTGCGCAGAGGGCGCCACCGCGATCAGGTCGATCACCCGCACGTCACCCGAGGCGACGACACCGAGGAAGCCCGCCACCTGCCCATCGAGCTCCACGACCAGAGCCCCGTCACCGCGGCTGCCGTCGACATACGCCTGCGCCCAGTCGCGCTTGATCCGGACGGCCACCTCGTCGGGCACGTCTGGATCGAGGTGAAACCGGCTCAGCCGGAACGCCTCCGCGGCGATGTCCGCAATCGCGCCATCGCGATCCGGATCCAGCGGCCGAACGCCCGCACCCCCATCGATCGGCGCGGCCTCCCGCCGCAACGTCACCGACGTGCACACCACCCGGAATCCCGCTTCGCAGAACCGATGAAGCCGGGCGACATCGGCAGATGCGACCTTCGCCTGATACGTGCCGGCCCGGCTGAGATCGCCCCCGTCGAGCGAGCGGACCGTGAAGACCGGATGGCCGAAGCGCTCTGAGAGCCAGCCGTCTTCGGCGATCTCCACCGACTCAGGTGGAGCCCGCGAGCACGCCGTCCGAGACGATGTCGCGGTACCAGGCCACGTAGCGGTCGAGCCCGTCCTCGAGCGTCGTGCGCGGGTCGTAGCCGATCAGCTCCCGCGCCTTGTCGATCTTCAGCGTGCCGCGGTACGGACGCAGTGCGTCGCGCTCCACGTACTCGACCTCCACCTCGGGGAAGTGCTCGCGCACGATGTCGATCAGCTCGCGCAGCGTTCGCGATCCGCCGGTGGTGATGTTGAACGCCTCGTTGCGCGCCGCCGGATGCCCGATCACGCGCACCACGCCGTCCACCACGTCGCCGATGTAGGAGAAGTCGAGCCGCTCGTCGCCGTCGCCGTCCACGCGCAGCTTGTCGCCCACCAGCGCGCTCTCGATGAAGATCTGGGAGACCCGCCGGCTCACGCACCCGGGTCCGTACAGGGCGGACGGCCGGACGATCGTGTAGTCGAGGTCGAAGACCTGCTTGTACGCGATCACGATCTTCTCGCCGGCGAGCTTCAGCGCGCCGTAGATCCCGATCGGGTCCGTGGGGTGGTCCTCCGACACCTCGGGCTCGCGGAAGTTCCCGTAGACCATGCTCGAGGAGAAGAAGACGAAGTGCTCGGCCTCCGCGCGGGCGTAGTCGAGCGCGTTCTCGAGCGTGCGCAGCGAGTGGCCGAACGTGCTCATCGGGTCCTTGTTCGACTTGGTCGCGTGCGCGATCGCCGCGAGGTGCACGACCACCTGCGGCTTCACCTTGTCGAGCGTGAGCGACAGCGCGTGGTAGTCACGCGCGTCCTGCACGTGGACCGGCACCTCCGCCGCCTGCAGCTTCGACAGCCGCTGCTGGATGATCTTGATGTAGAGCTCGCGGTTCGGCGAGCCCGGCGGCAGACCCGTGTAGTGCAGGAGGTTGTTCACCGACAGGCCGTCGATCACCTCCACCTCGGCGCCCAGCTCCTTGAGCTGTAGCGCGAGCGAATGCCCGATGAACCCCGCGCCTCCCACCAGCGCGATGCGCTTCCCTGCGACGTCAACCACGTACGGCCACCTCCGACAGGACTCTCTTGACGGTCTCCACGATCTTCTCCACGTCTGCGTCCTCCACGTGCGGTGCCACCGGGAAGGCGATCGAGCCGTAGCTGATGGTCGCCGCTACCGGACACGAACCGAGCTCGTGGCCATAGGTTTCGCGGTAGAAGTGCGTGTCGGGCAGGGGCTTCGGGTAGTAGACGCTGGTCCCCACGCCCTCGCCCTTCAGCGTCTCGATGATCTCCTCGCGGCGCTCCTGCAGCGCCTCGTCGAGCACGGCCACCAGGCAGTAGTGGCTCGAGCGCCGCTCGCCGTCGTGTCCCGACTCGAGCACGCGCAGCTGGTCGACACCGGACAGACCCTCGGCGAGCAGCTCGTAGTTGTGCTCGCGCTTCTCGAGGAAGCCCGGCAGCCGCTTCATCTGCTCCACGCCGATGGCGGCGCCCACCTCGCCCATCCGGTAGTTGAGGCCGAGGTACTCGATCTCGTAGGCGCCGGTGTGGCGGCGGTCCGCCAGCACGCTCTTGTCGATCCCGAACGCCCGCTGCTTGGACACGCGATCCGCCACGTCCTCGCGCGTGGTGATCACCATCCCGCCCTCGCCCGTGGTGATGTGCTTGACGGGATAGAAGGAGAAGCAGCCGATGTCGCCGATCAGGCCCACGTGGGTGCCCTCATAGGTCGCGCCGAGCGCGATCGCGCAGTCCTCCACCACGAAGCAGTCGTGGCGGCGGGCGACGTCGAGCACCCGCCCCAGGTCCACCGGCAGGCCGAGGTAATGCACCACCGAGATCGCGCGCGTGCGCGGCGTGATCAGCCCCTCCAGCCGGTCGAGGTCGACGCCGCCGGTGCGCGGCTCGGAGTCGAGGAAGACCGGCTTGGCGCCCACCGCCTGCACGGCATGGGCCATCGCCACGTGCGTCTGGGCGGGCACGATCACCTCGTCGCCGGGGCCGATGTCCAGGAACAGGTAGGCGAGGTGCAGCGACGCCATGCAGGTCGCGGTGGCGATCGCGTACGGCGCCCCGGTGAAGTCGGCGAACGCCGCCTCGAACTCCTTCACCTTGGGCCCGTGCGTGAGCGTCGTGCCCGCCAGAACGTCGGCGGCCGCGCCCCGCTCCTCGTCGCCGAGAAGGGGCTTTCCGAAGGGGATCATCCCGCGGGCAGGTTACTGAAGACCTTCACCGGAACCGTCTGGCCGAGCTCCGCGGCGCGGTCGATCGCGAGGCACGCCGCCATCACGTGAAGGACCTCGTCGGCGGTCACGAGCGGCGGCGGTCCGCCGGCCGCGGCGTCCACGAACGAGCGGATCAGATCGCCCTTCTCGACTCCCGGATAGGCGGCGCTCACCTCCTCGCGCACCACGCCGTCGGGACCGCGAGTGAACAGCGACGCGCTCTCCAGCCCGTTCACGAACGTGCCCTCGGTGCCGAACACCTTCAGCTCGTGGAAGTGCGGGTGCACGCAGCCGAAGTTCGCGGCGAGCTTCGCCACCGCGCCGCTCTCCAGCTCGAGCAGCCCCACCACGAGGTCGTCGTAGCGGAACTTCGTCCCCTCGGTCACGATCCGGTTGCCCGCGCCCTGCGCGCTCAGCGCGCGGTCGCCCGTGAGCCACAGCAGCAGGTCCACCAGGTGCACCGTGCCGCCGAGCGTGACCGAATACCGGTCCAGGTCGCCGCGCCAGCCCTCGGTGAGCTTGTGGATGCGGCCGTAGTCGTAGTCGCCCTCCATGTAGTAGATCCGGCCGAGGCGGCCCTCGGCGATCCAGTCGCGCAGCAGCTCGAAGCGCGGCGAGCGCCGCAGGATCAGGTTCGACGACAGCACGAGCTCCGGCCGCTCGGCGAGCAGCGCGTGGATCTCCTCGGCCTGCTCCTGCGTCTGGCAGAGCGGCTTCTCCACGAACACGTGCTTGCCGGCGCGCAGCGCGCGCACCACCTGCTCGTGGTGGAAGGAGTCGTAGGAGCAGATCGAGACGAGGTCGATGCCGGGGTCGTCGAGCAGCTCGGCCGCGGAGGTGGTGAGCCGCACGCCGGGATGCGCGGCGCCCACCTGGTGCAGCCGCCGCTCGTCGACGTCGCACAGCGCGGCGAGCTCGACCGCGGAATGCTCGGCATACGCGCGCGCGTGCTGCTCGCCCACCCCGAGTCCGATCACCGCGGCCCTCACTCGAACCGCCCGGCCGCCTCGTCGGTGTCGAGCCACGCCAGCACGCGCAGCTCCTGCTCATCCAGGTACCGCTCGAACGCCGGCTCGGCGCCCTCCTCCACGAGCAGCAGGTAGAGCTTGCCTCCGCCAGACACGAGCACCGCCCGCAGCCCCTGCTCGCGGAGGCGCCCGTTCAAAGACGGCGTGGCGTAGTAGCCCCACTCCTTCCGCGTCACGTCGAGCCCGCCCTCGAAGGTCACCAGCTCGTCGGGCTCCAGCTCGATGTCCGCGACGTGCGTCAGGCGCACGCCGGCCACGTCGAACTCGCGCGAGCGCTCCTCGAACTTCATCCGAGCTCCTCGAGGAACAGCTTGGTGTTCACGAAGTTGAAGAGGAACTTGCTCTTCGAGTTCGGCAGCTCCTCCAGATCGAGGATTCGCTCCACCGCGTCGCGGCGCACCAGGTCGAACACCGGGCTGTCCGCAAGCAGCTCGTCGCGCGACTCCGCGGTGTCGAGAAAGGCCCGGATCGGCGCGTTGAACCCCACCTTGCGCCTGTTCTCGATGATCCGCTCGGGCACGATGCCGCGCATCGCGTCGCGCAGCACCGCCTTCGCCATGCCGCGCTGCACCAGGTGCCGCGGCGGTATCGAGCCCGCGAACTCGAACAGCTCGCGGTCGAGGAACGGCGAGCGGTTCTCGATCGAGAACGACATCGCGTTCAGGTCGTCCTCGTGGAGGATCACGGGCACGGCCTCGTGGAAGAGCTCGTTGCGCATGCGCCGGAGGAGCAGCGAGTCCGCGAGATCCTCCTCCACGAACGGCTCGTCGAAAGATCCCCGCAAATAGCCGGCGAACTCGTCCGCGTCGAGGTAGATGTGCTGTCGCCGCGACGGGTCCTCGACGAAGTAGCCCGGGTCCTGCAGGTACGGGTTGCGGACGATCGGCTGCACATGCCGCTGCCACGCCTCCAGCGAGCGCTTGTACAGCTCGGGCTCGTCGCGCACCTCGTAGAGATAGGCGAGGTGGTGGTCGTAGTAGCCGCTGAACAGCTCGTCCGCGGCGGTGCCGCTCACGGAGACGCGGTACCCGTGCTCGTGGATCGACTCCATCAGCAGCCAGTGCGCGTAGTAGGAGATCGTGTAGAGCGGAGCGTCGTGCATGCGCACGAGCGCGCGCAGCCGGGGCAGGAAGTCGCGGGTGTCGGTGGGGATCGCGGTGTGCCGCAGGCCGAGCTGCTCTTTCGCGTGGTCGACCATGTCCTGCTCGTCGTAGCGCTCGTCCTCGTTCACGATGGTGAACCCGTGCACGTCGTAGTCGAAGACGTTGCGCGCGATCGAGATCAGCGACATCGAGTCCACGCCGCCGCTCATGCAGAACGCCAGCGGAACGTCGGCGCGCAGGCGCAGCTCCACGGCCCGGATCAGCCGCTCGCGAACGCCCTCGACCGCCTCCTGGTAGTCGATCCCGTTCGCGGACGGCCGCGGCGCGGACCAGTAGCGCTCGAGCCGCTGTCCCTCGGGCCCGATCTCCAGGTACGAGCCGGGCGGCAGCTCCCGCACGCCGCGGAAGAACGTGGCGTCCGTCTTGTAGAGCGACTTGTAGCCGTTCACGAGGTAGCGGCGGAGGTGCTGGTCGTCGACCTCCAGGGGACGGCCCAGCAGCGAGGCGATGAACTTCACCTCGGAGCCGAAGTACAGCCCGTCCCCAGCGCGGAAGAGATACAGCGGCTTCTCGCCGAAGCGGTCGCGCGAGAGCCCCAAGACGCCGTCGCCCTCGTCGTAGCAGGCGAACGCCCACATGCCCTCGCAGCGGTCGAGCGCCTCCCAGCCGTCCCGCTCCAAAGCCGCGAGCAGCACCTCGGTGTCGGAGGCGGTGCGCGGCGAGACGTCGAGCTCCCGGCGCACCTCCAGGTAGTTGTAGAGCTCGCCGTTGTAGGCCATCCACTTCGAGCCGAGCTGGAACGGCTGGTTGGAGCGCGGGTCGAGGTCGATGATGCTGAGGCGCGCGTGCAGCAGCTCGACGAAGCGCCCGTCCGGCGTCCGGAACGACCGCCGCGACTGGTCGTCCGGGCCGCGATGGCGCATCAGCGCGAGTGTGTTCTCGAGCCGTTCCTCGCTCAGTGGGCTTCTGCCCGCGTATCCCGCGATCCCGCACATGTCAGCGCAGGTACGGTAGCTGTGGGCTCACGCTGGTAGCCCTTGTGCGCCGCCAGCGCCGCCGCCAGGAAGTCCTCGATCTTGGCGTTGTAGCCCGCAGGGGTGAACGTCGCGGCCCGCTCGAACGCGCGCGCGGTCCGAGCGGCCGTCTCCTTCTCGTCGCTGAGCGCCCGGGCCAGCGCGTCCGCGCAGGCGGCGGCGTCGCCGATCGGGAAGAAGAGCGCGTGCTCGTCCTCGTGGAGCGCCTCGGGCATGCCGCCGCTTCGCGAGGCCACCACGGGCACGTGCGCCTGAGCGGCCTCGATCAGCACGAGGCCGAAGGGCTCCTCCCAGGTCGACGGCACGACCAGCACCGAGGCGCCCGCCAGCAGGTCCATCACGCCCCGGCGATCGAGCTGGCCGAGCAACTCGACCCGGTCCTCGATGTCGAGCTCCTTGGCGAGCCGTTCGAGAATCAGCAGCTTCTGCGGCGTCGCGCGCCCGGCGAGCTGGAGCCGGACGTCGATCCCGTGCCGGTCGCGCAGCTCCGCCACCGCCCGGTACGCCACGCTCGGGCCCTTCTGCGGCTCGAGGCGGCCTAGGAAGGCGATCGTGGGCGGGTCGGAGGCGGGCCTGTGGTCGATCGCCTCGAGCAGCTCCGGGTTGGGCGGCGCCGGATGGATCACGCGCTGCACGAGCGGCGTGACCGTGGGCGGGATGCCAACCTCGCGGCGCAGCGATTCGCTGATCCACATGATCGAGGCGGGCGTCTTGCGCCGCGCATCCAGCCGCAGCGGGGGCAGGCGGTTGAAGAGCCGGACCAGCCGGCCCCAGAGGCCGCGCAGCCCGTGTTCGTCGGTCGCCAGGTAGCGCATGTACTGGTCGCTGTTGTAGAGGCCGGCGAACCAGTGCTCGGCCAGGCTGTAGGCCATCGGAATTCCCCACAGCTCCGCGATCCGCATGACCACGTGCGGCAGGTGCGCCCCGTTCCAGACGAAGACGAGGTCGGGCTTCGTGGAGGCCAGCGTCGCCCGCATCACCATCGCCGAGCGAAGCGCCGCGAATGGCGCCAGCAGCGTGCCGCGCGGCCCGTGCCTCACGAGATCCAGCTTGCGGATCACACCCCGCTCCGGGGGCAGCGCCTCGCCGGTGCGTGACGTGAGCACGGTCACCTCGTGACGCTCGCGCAGGCCGGCGACGGCGTCCGCGCAGATCATCTCGTAGCCGCCGCGGACCACGGGCGGAAACAGGTTGCTCACGACGAGAATGCGCAAGAGGGCCGCTCCCCTGCCTCAGTTGGGGGAATACTCAGGATAAATGAAGCGGCCTGCCTGGCGCAACCGCGCTAGAACGGCAGCTCGTCCGCCACTTCACTGAGCCGGGGCGCATTCGCGTCGCGCTCCGACACGAGCAGCTCGACCTCGTCCGGCCAGTCCACTCCAACGTCCGGATCGTCGTAGGCGATCCCCCGCTCGATCGACGCGTCGTAGTAGCCGGACACCTTGTAGATCACGTCGGCCACGTCGCTCAGCACGCAGAAGCCGTGGCCGAAGCCGATCGGCACGTAGAGCTGGCGCATGTTCTCGTCGCTCAGCTCGTGTCCCTCCCACTGCCCGTACGTGGGCGACTCGCGGCGCAGGTCCACCACCACGTCGTAGATCGATCCTGTAGCCACGCGGATCAGCTTGGCCTGGCCGGGCGGGAGCTGGAAGTGGATCCCGCGCACCACTCCTCGCGTCGAGCGCGAATGGTTGTCCTGCACGAAGTCCTCCACGATCCCGAGCTTCGCGTACTCGGCCTTGCGGTAGGTCTCGACGAAGAATCCGCGGGAGTCGCCGTGGATCGTGGGCTGGAGCAGGATCGGGCCCTCGAGGACGGTCTGGACGCGATTCACCGGCGGCAGGCTACCGCTGGATAATGGGTGAATGGCCGGCCCCGTCTCGAGCAGCGTCTTCGTGGGACGCGAGCAGGAGCTCGCCGCGCTGGAGGCGGCGGTGGCTCGAGCGGGCTCGGGCGAGGGCACCGTGGTGCTTCTCGCGGGCGAGTCGGGCATCGGCAAGAGCCGCCTGATCGGGGAGCTGAGCGCGCGCGCGCGTGCGGGCGGAGCCACCGTTCTGACCGGCGAGTGCCTCGAGCTGGCCGAGGGCGAGCTTCCCTACGCGCCGATCGTCGGAGCGCTGCGCTCGCTGGGCCGCGACGAGGTGGAGGAGCTGATCGGCCCTGCGCACGACGAGCTCGCGCGCCTCCTGCCCGAGCTCGCCGGCGGCACGTCCCAGGACGGCCGGGCCGACGGCGCGTTCGGGTCGCAGGCGCGGCTCTTCGAGCAGCTCCTCGGCATCCTGGCCGCCCTCGGGCGCGACGCGCCGGTGCTGCTGGTGGTGGAGGACCTGCACTGGGCCGACCGCTCCACGCGCGACTTCATCTCGTTCCTGGTGCGCAACGCGCGGCGCGAGCACCTGGCGCTGGTGGCCAGCTACCGCAGCGACGAGCTTCACCGCCGCCATCCGCTGCGTCCGTTCGTGCTCGAGCTGGAGCGCAGCGGCCAGGCCGTGCGGTTGGAGCTGCAGCCGTTCGGCCGCGAGGAGCTCTCGCAGCAGGTGACCGCCATTCGCGGAGCCACGGCCGACCCCCTCCTGGTCGAGCAGCTCCTCAACCGCTCGGAGGGGAACCCGTTCTTCACCGAGGAGCTGCTGGCGGCGGCCTCGTCGAGGGAGGGCAGCGCGCTTCCGCAGTCGCTGCGCGATGCGCTGCTTCTGCGCGTGGAGGGACTGTCCGAGGCGGCGCAGTCGCTGCTGCGGATCGCGGCGGTGGCCGGCCGTACGATCGACCACCAGCTGCTCGAGGTCGTGGCGAAGCTGCCGGACGCGGAGCTGCACGAGGGGCTGCGCGAGGCCGTGGCCGTCTATGTGCTCGTGCACGACTCCGAGTCGACCGGCTATTCGTTCCGCCACGCGCTGCTGCGCGAGGCCGTGTACGAGGACCTGCTGCCGGGCGAGCGCCGGGCGCTGCACATCAGCCTGGCCACGGCGCTGTCGGAGCGGCCGGAGCTGGCGGGCTCCCGCGCCGGCGCCGCGGCCGAGCTGGCCCACCACTGGCACGGCGCGCACGAGCTGGCCCGGGCGCTGCCCGCGTCGATTAGGGCGGGGATGGAGGCCGAGTCGGTCCGCGCTCTGGCGGAGGCGGCGCTCCACTACGAGCGCGCGCTCGAGATCTGGGACGTGGCCGCGGCTGCCGCGGGCGAGCTGCCGCTCGACCGCCTCGAGGTGACCCGGCGCGCGGCGGAGGCGCAGAGCCTGGGCGGCGACCGCGACCGCGCGATCGCCCTG
The DNA here is from genome assembly GCA_035572055.1 of Thermoleophilaceae bacterium. GTDB lineage: Bacteria > Actinomycetota > Thermoleophilia > Solirubrobacterales > Thermoleophilaceae > JAICJR01. The sequence goes on from DATNBJ010000179.1 coordinate 11,577, forward strand.
GCCAGGAGCCTGCTCGATCTCATCGACGAGTCGCAGGACCCCGCGGCCGCCGCACACGCCCACGAGCGGCTCGGGCGCTACTTCTGGCTCAGCGGCAGGGGCGAGGACGCGATACCCGAGCTGCGCCGGGCGGTCGAGCTGATGCCCGCGGAGCCGCCGTCCGAGGATCGCGCGTTCGTGCTCGCAGCGCTCGGCCAGGTCCTGATGCTGTGCAACCTGAACGTCGAGGCCGACCTGTACTGCGAGGAGGCGGTGATCATCGCGCGCGACGTCGGCGCCCGCGGCGTGGAGGCCCGCGCGCTCAACACCAAGTCGGCGATCTACGGCGGCGACGGCGATTTCGACCGAGCCATCGACACCGCGAAGGTGGCGCTCGCGCTCGGCCGCGAGCTCGAGCTCGTCGAGGAGATCGGCCGCAGCTACGTGAACGGCGGCGACGCGTTCGACCAGGCGGGCCGCATCGACGAGTCGATCGCCTTCGCCGAGGAGGGCGTCCAGGCAGCGCGCGAGTTCGGCACCGAGCGCGGCTACGGCGACTTCCTGCGCGGAGAGATCGTCGGCCGGCTCTTGCGGAGCGGCCGCTGGGACGAGGCCGAGCGGCTGCTCGGCGAGCTGCTCGAGCGGCGGCCCGAGGGCATCACGGAATGCCTCGTGGAGCAGTACACGGGCCAGCTCCTGTCCGATCGCGGGCAGCTCGAGGAGGCGATGCGGCACACCCAGCGCGCCGCCGAGATCACGCTTCGCTCCGGGGGATCGATGTGGCACGGGCCGATCGCGGCCACCAGGGCGTCCATCGAGCTGTGGTCGGGAGCCCCGGAGGCGGCGGCAGCAACCGTGCGCCAGTGCCTCGACATGGTCGGGGACACCGAGTACGCGTTCCCGATGGCGCCGGTGTACGAGCTCGGGATCCGGGCGGCCGCAAACGTCGCCGAGCGCGATCCGGCCGCGCGCGAGGCCGAGGAGGAGACGGCTCGCGCGCTGCTCGCCCGATTCGACCGCCTGCTGGACGGGCTCGGCGGCGAGCCGCCCGTGCGCGGTGCCGCCAGCCGCGCCACGTGCGTGGCCGAGCTGTCGCGCATCACCGGCGAACCCGGCGCGGAGCTGTGGGCGGAGGCCCAGCGGCTGTGGGACGCCGCCGGCGATCCGTACGAGGCCGCCTACGCCCGCCGGCGCGGGGCGGAGGCCCTGCTAGCCGAGGGCGGCGACAGGGGAGAGGCCGAGCGCCTCGTCCGCGAGGCTCACTCGGTGGCGGAGAAGCTGGGTGCCGCCCCGCTGCGGGAAGAGCTGCTGGCCCTGGCTCGCAGGGCGCGCTTCGACATCGGCGCCAAGGGCGCCGCGGGCTCGCCGACTGAGGTCGATCGGCTCGATCTGACCCCGCGGGAGCTGGAAGTGCTGGGGCTGCTCGCCCTCGGCCGGACGAACCGCGACATCGCGGGCGAGCTGTTCATCAGCGAGAAGACCGCGAGCGTGCATGTGTCGCGGATCCTCTCGAAGCTCGGCGCCCGCAATCGTGCGGAGGCTGCAGCTATCGCGCATCGCCTGGGTCTCCAGCCGGAGCCGGCCTGAGCTTCGCGGCCTTACGCCTGCTGCGTGCGAAAGGGCAGCGCGAACAGGGAGATCCGGGGGCGGCGGGAGCCGCTCATGCGGGCGCGGGCCTGGCGGATCGAGCGCTCGCGCTCGGCGGTGCGCTGCATGTCGGCGATCTGCTGGTGGGCCATATGGGCTGTGAGCTGGCTGTTCATCGAGTCCTCCTGGGTCGGTGCTGGTCGATGAAGAGCAAGCTACGGCTAAGACATGCCCCCTACATCGGGCATTCGCCTCATCTTGTGCCTTATTTGATGCCTAAGGCCGCATAAGACCGGCCTAAGCCGGCGTAAGCACTGCCTTCTCCACCTCGTCCGCGATCTGCCTGGCGATGGCCAGCGAGGCGGTGGCGGCGGGCGACGGCGCGTTGCGCACGTGCAGCACGCGGCCGGTGCGGGAGAAGACGAAGTCGTCGATGAGCTTGCCGTCGCGAGCCAGGGCCTGCGCGCGGATGCCCGAGTGGCCGGGCTGGATGTCCTCGAGCTCCAGCTCGGGCACGTAGCGGCGAGCGTCGCGCAGCAGTGTGCGCGGCACGATCGCGTGCTTGATCTCGGTCAGGCCGGTGCGCCACCAGCGGCGCGCCATGCGCCAGGTGCCGGGCCAGCCGAGCGCGGCCGCGATGTCGCGCATCTGCGCGCGCTTGCGCGGGTCGCGCGTGGTGGCCATCAGAGCGGTCGGCCCGATCGTCACCTCGTCGTCGATGTGGCGGCTCAGGTGCACGCCGAGGAACGGCAGCGTCGGGTCGGGCACCGGGTAGATCAGTGACTTGAC
>DATNBJ010000180.1:0-17914 GCA_035572055.1 Thermoleophilaceae bacterium
TCGACGGCATCGACATCCACGACCTGGACGAGGACGACCTCGCCGACATCCGCAACCGCAAGCTCGGCTTCGTCTTCCAGAGCTTCAACCTGGTGCCGCGCACGAGCGCGCTGGCCAACGTGGAGCTGCCGCTCTCCTACGCGGGGCTGCACCGCGGCGAGCGCCGTGAGAGGGCGCTGCGCGCGCTCGAGGCCGTGGGCCTCGCCGACCGCGCGCGCCACATGCCGTCCGAGCTCTCCGGCGGCCAGCAGCAGCGAGTGGCGATTGCGCGGGCGCTGGTCACCAACCCCTCACTCATCCTCGCCGACGAGCCCACCGGCAACCTCGACTCCCATTCCACCGAGGAGGTGCTCACGCTTCTGCGCGGCCTCAACGCGCGCGGCAGCACGCTCGTGATCATCACCCACGAGCCCGAGGTGGCGGCGATCGCGCAGCGCGTGATCCGACTGGCCGACGGGGCGATCGTGGAGGACAGCCGCGCCGCCGAGGAGGTGCCGGCGTGATCCGCGCCGAGACGCTGGGCAACGCGCTCCGCGGTGTGGCCGCGAACAAGCTGCGGTCGGGGCTGACCATCCTCGGCCTGACGATCGGCGTCGCGTCGGTGATCGTGCTGATCGCCGTGGGCAACGGCTCCTCAAAGGCCGTGCAGGCGCGCATCGAGGCGCTCGGCTCGAACGTGCTGCTCGTGCTGCGCGGGGGCGGGGCCGGCGGCTCCGCGGCGAGCAACGTGGCGCAGCGCCCGATCACGCTCCAGGACGCGCAGGCGCTTAACGACGACCCGAGCGCGCCCGACGTTGCGAACGCGTCGCCGGTGGTGAACGACAGCCCGACGCTGGTCGCGGGCGGCACGAGCTACTCGCCGCAATCCTTCGTCGGCACCACGCCGCCGTACCTGAGGGCGCGCGACTACCAGGTGGAGACGGGCAGCGACTTCACGAACGCCGACGTGACGAAGCGCAACCGCGTGCTCGTGATCGGCCCCACGGTGGCGAGCAACCTGTTCCCCGGCCAGAACCCGGTCGGGCAGACGGTGCAGGCCGGCGGGGTGGACTACGAGGTCGTCGGCATCACCAAGTCGAAGGGGTCCAACGGCGCGCAGGATCAGGACGACGTGGCGATGGCGCCGATCACCGCCGTGCAGGACACCCTCACCGGCTACGGCGACATCGACCAGATCGTGGTGCAGGCGCGCTCGCGCGGTGCGCTGAACGCGGCGGAGAGCGAGGTGACGACCGTGCTCGACGAGCGCCACGACATCTCGAGCCCGGCGAACGCCGACTTCCGGGTGCTGAACCAGGGCTCGATCCTCACCGCGTCGAGCTCCACCAGCAGCGTGTTCACCACGCTGCACGGCGAGGTGGCAGCCATCTCGCTGCTCGTCGGCGGGATCGGCGTCATGAACATCATGCTGGTCAGCGTCACCGAGCGGACGCGCGAGATCGGCATCCGCAAGGCGGTGGGCGCCCGCCGCAGCGACGTGCTGGCGCAGTTCCTCTCCGAGGCGGTACTGGTGTCCCTGCTCGGCGGGATCAGCGGCGTGCTGCTCGGGATCCTCGGCAGCCAGTTCAAGATCGCCGGGGTCCACCCGGCGGTGGCGCCGTATTCGGTCTTCCTGGCCTTCGGCGCGGCGGTCGCCACCGGCCTCTTCTTCGGCACCTATCCGGCCAGCCGCGCCGCCCGCATGCGGCCCATCGAGGCGCTCCGTTTTGAGTAGCCGGCAACCACAACCCGAGGAGCACCCCGTGCGACACAGCCTGCTCGAGGACCCACAGGCCGACGAAGACACCTGGGTCGAGGAGATCGACGAGCTGCCACAGCGCCCGCGCACCCGGCTGCTCACGCCGGTCACCGGCGGGCTGCTGGCGATCCTGCTCGTGGCGGGCGGCTTCATCGGCGGGGTGCTCGTGCAGAAGGGGCAGCAGCCGAGCGGTGCCGGCGACACGGGGCGCAACGCGGCCGCAGGCGGCTTCCAGGCGCGCGCGGCCGCGGGCGGCGCGGCACCCGGCGGGTTCGCCGGCGCCCGCGCAAACGGCGGTGGTGGCGGGGCCGGCGGCGCCCAGCCCACCTTCGGCCAGGTGAAGAACGTGGAGGGCAGGACCCTCTACGTGACCACCGCCCAGGGCAACACCGTGAAGGTCACGGTGCCCGAGGGCGCGTCGGTCACGCGGACGAGCAGCAGCAGCGTGGGCAACGTCCACCCCGGCGACACGGTGGTCGTACAGGGCACCACGAGCTCGAGCGGCAGCATCAGCGCCAGCTCGGTGCGCGCCACGAGCCAGAGCGCCACGGGCGGTGGCGGCGGCGCCGGCGGTGGTGGCGGCGGCGCGGCAGTGCTGAGTCAGCTCTTCGGAGGCGGTACGGGAGGCGGGAAATGAGACGTGCGGCACCGCTGTTGATCCTCTTGGTCGCTGCCGTGGGCTGCGGGAGCTCCTCGTCGTCCGGCGACGGCGGAGCGAACGGCACGACCACGACGGCGGCCGCGAGCAACCGCGACCAGATCGCCGCGTGCATGCGCAAGCAGGGCGTGAACTTCCCGGACCGTCCGCGCGGCGCGAGCGGTCCCACGGGCCCGCGCGGCGGTGGCGCCCGCGGCTTCCTCTTCGGCGGAGGCGGTAACGGCAACGGCGGCGGCCCAAACGGCGGCGGCCGCTTCCAGGCCGACCCCAAGTTCCAGGCCGCTGCCAAGAAGTGCGGGCTCAACTTCAACCGGGCCGGAAACCGGAACCGGGGCGGACTCGCGAACAACCCGCAGTTCCGCACCTCGATCGACAGGTTCGTGGCCTGCGTGCGCAAGGACGGCTACGACATGCCCGCGCCGAACCTCACGGGCAACGGCCCCGTGTTCGACGCGAGCAAGATCAACCGCAACGACCCGAAGTTCGTGAAGGCGGCGCAGAAGTGCCAGAGCCTGCTCGCCTTCGGCCGCGGCGCCACCGGACCGGGAGGGCCGCCACCCGCGCAGTAGTGTCCCGGCCATGGAGCGGCAGCTGATCGATCACATCGCGTTCGGGGTGCGCGACTACGAGGCGAGCAGGGCCTTCTATGAGCGGGCGCTCGCGCCGCTCGGCATCAAGCTCACGGCCGAGGTGGACGCGGACAACCGCGCGGCCGCGTTCGGCCTCGAGGGGCGCGACGACTTCTGGATCGACGAGGGCCGGCCGCTCGGCCGCATGCACGTGGCGTTCGAAGCGGCGAGCAGCGATGAGGTCGACGCGTTCCACGCGGCGGCGCTCGAGGCGGGCGCCCGCGACAACGGCGCGCCCGGTCTGCGTCCGCAGTACCACGCGACCTACTACGCCGCCTACGTCCTCGACCCCAACGGCAACAACATCGAGGCGGTGTTCCACGGCGACGAGGTGGCCACGTAGAGGTCCGCAAGGCCACCCCGGCCGACCTACCGGAGCTGGCCGGCGCTCTGACACGCGCCTTCGAGGAGGACCCGGTGCTGGAGTGGCTGTTCCCACGGCCCGCGCGGCGCAGCCGGGTCGCCCACCGGATGTTCACCACGCGCCTGGCCCAGCTGATCGGGCAGGAGCAGGTCTACACCACCGACGATCGAGCGGGAGCGGCCATCTGGGCGCTGCCCGGCCGCTGGCACGCGAGCGCGCGGGAGACGCTCGAGCTCGCCCGGATCGTGCTCGGCCCGCGCCTGCCGATCCTGTTCAGCGGACTCCAGCGCGTGGACGTCGCGCACCCACGCAAGCCGAAGCACTTCTACCTGGCTGTGCTGGGCGTGGACCCGCCGCGGCAGGGCGAGGGACTCGGATCGGCACTGATGCAGCCGGTGCTCGATCTGTGCGATCGGGAGGGGCTGCCCGCCTACCTCGAGTCCTCCAAGGAGCGCAACGTGGACTTCTACGCCCGGCACGGATTTCGCGTCACGAGCGAGCTCCGCTTACCCAAAGGCCCAACCATGTGGCCCATGTGGAGGAACCCTCACTAGGTGCCCCCACTAGAATCGCTCGGCCTTGACGGGCCACGAGACGGGAACGAAGTTCGTATACGACTTCTCTGAGGGATCGCGCGACATGCGCGACCTCCTCGGCGGCAAGGGCGCGGGCATCGCCGAGATGACCCGCATCCTCGGCGCCGACCGAGTACCGGCGGGGTTCACGATCACGACCGAGGCCTGCGTCGCCTACATGAACGCGGGTCGCGAGGAGCCCGAGGGCCTCGAGCAGCAGGTTGCCGAGGCCCTCAGTCGTTTGGAGGACCACGCGGGCAAGAGGCTGGGTGACCCGGACGATCCGCTGCTCGTCTCGGTGCGCTCGGGCGCGCGCGAGTCGATGCCGGGCATGATGGACACGGTCCTCAACCTCGGGATGAACGACCGGGCGGTGGAGGGGCTGGCCGCGAAGACGGAGAACGACCGCTTCGCCTGGGACTCATACCGGCGCTTCGTGCAGATGTTCGGGAACGTCTGCCGCGGCGTGCCGGGCGAGCGCTTCGAGGACGCGATCAAGGAGCGCAAGCGCGAGGCGGGCGTCAAGGAGGACACCGAGTTGTCGGTGGACGATCTGAAGGCCCTGAAGGACGCGTTCGCGGAGATCTACCGGGACCACACGGACGAGGAGTTCCCGCAGGATCCCCAGGAGCAGCTCCGCCAGGCCATCCGCGCGGTGTTCGACTCGTGGATGGGAGACCGCGCGGTGGAGTACCGGCGCATCAACTCGCTGCCGGACGATTGGGGCACCGCCGTGAACGTCCAGCAGATGGTGTTCGGCAACAAGGGCGACGACTGCGCGACGGGAGTCGCGTTCTCACGCGACGAGGTCACGGGCGCGCCCGAGCCGTCGGGCGACTTCCTGATCAACGCGCAGGGCGAGGACGTGGTGTCGGGCGTGCGCACGCCGCTCGACATCTCGCGCATGAAGGAGGTCATGCCGGAGACGCACGAGCAGCTCATGGAGATCCTGCGCACGCTCGAGGAGCACTACAAGGACATGCAGGACACGGAGTTCACCGTGGAGGAGGGCCACCTGTACATGCTCCAGACGCGCAACGCCAAGCGGCCCGCGCAGGCGGCGGTGCGCTTCGCGGTGGACGCCGTGAACGAGGGCCTGCTGAAGCGCGAGGAGGCCATCGCCACGATCGACGCGGACCGCCTCGACGCGCTGCTCCACCCGGCGTTCGACCGCGACGCCGAGTACGACGTGCTGGCGAAGGGCGTGGCGGCGTCGCCGGGCGCGGCCAAGGGCGAGATCGTGTTCACCGCGGAGGACGCGGTGCACGCCCGTGAGGACGGCCGCGACGTGATCCTGGTCCGCCCATTCACCGAGGCCGACGACGTGGCCGGCTTCCACGCGGCGGTGGGCATCCTGACGAGCGAGGGCGGCAAGGCCAGCCACGCGGCACTGGTGGCGCGCGGGATGGGAGTGCCCTGCGTGTCCGGCGCCGGCGAGCTCGACGTGGACCTGAATGCCCACGAGATCCGCGTGAACGGCAAGGTGCTCCACGAGGGCGACACGATCGCGATCGACGGCACGAGCGGCATCGTGACCACCGACGACGTGACCCTGGTCGAGCCGGAGGTGGACGAGAACTTCGAGCAGGTGCTGGAGTGGTGCGACGAGGCCCGCCACCTGGGCGTGCGCGCCAACGCCGACACTCCCGCCGACGCGCGCAAGGCGCGCGAGTTCGGCGCCGAGGGGATCGGCCTCTGCCGCACCGAGCACATGTTCATGGCCGAGGAGCGCGTCCTGAAGATGCGCGCGATGATCATGGCCGACACGAACGAGGAGCGCCGCGCGGCGCTGGCGGAGCTGCGGCCGCTCCAGCAGCAGGACTTCGAGGGACTGTTCGAGGAGATGGCGGGGCTGCCGGTCACGATCCGCCTGCTCGACCCGCCGCTCCACGAGTTCCTGCCGGACCTCGAGGAGGTCGCCCAGGAGGTGGAGCGCGCGCGGATCGAGCGCACGCCGGACCTCGACGAGCTCGAGCTCACCCTCGAGCGCGTGCACCAGCTCGCGGAGACCAATCCCATGCTCGGCACGCGCGGCTGCCGCCTCGGCATCGTGCATCCGGAGATCTACGAGATGCAGGTGTCGGCGATCATCCGCGCCGCTCGCGCGGTGAAGGAGCGCAGCGGTGAGGCGCCGCACCTCGAGATCATGATCCCGCTCGTGGCGTACGAGACCGAGCTGCGGCGGATGCGCGAGCTCGTCGAGCGGGTGGCCGATGAGGAGGGGCGCGAGGGCCTCGAGCTGAAGGTGGGCACCATGATCGAGCTGCCGCGCGCGTGCTTCGTGGCGAACCGCATCGCCGAGCAGGCCGACTTCTTCTCCTTCGGCACGAACGACCTGACGCAGACCGCCCTCGGCCTCTCGCGCGACGACGCAGAGGGGCGCTTCCTCGCCAAGTACATGCGCGACCGGATCGTGGACCGCAGCCCGTTCGAGACGATCGACGGCCCGGGCGTCGGCTGGCTGGTGCGCCTTGCCGCGTGGACCGGGCGCGAGGCCAAGGCCGACCTGCACCTCGGCATCTGCGGCGAGCACGGGGGCGATCCGGAGTCGATCTCGTTCTTCCACATGGCCGGGCTCGACTACGTGAGCTGCTCGCCGTTCCGCGTGCCGATCGCCCGCGTCGCAGCGGCTCAAGCCGCCCTAGAGCACGCGTAGACTGGAGGCGATGCGGTCTCTCCCGGTGCGGATCCGCGCTGCCGCGCTGATCTCGGTCGGCGCGCTTGCGGTGCACGACCTGAGGTTCCTGCTCGCCTACCGGGGCGGGGCGTCGAAGGAGCTGTCGGTGACCGGCCACGGCTACCTGGGCGACGTCACGCCGCTCGCCATGGGCGTGCTCGCGCTGGTCATCGCCGCGTTCGCCTGGCGGCTGATGAACCCGCGCGTCGAGGAGGCGCGCCTGCCGTCCACGCGGCGCATGTGGGCGTTCGTCACCGTCGTGCTGCTCGCGATCTACTCGAGCCAGGAGTGGATCGAGGGCCGCCTCTCGTCGGGCCACGCCTCCGGCCTCGCCGGCATCTTCGGCAGCGGCGGCTGGCTGGCGGTGCCGCTCGCGATCGTCGTGGCGCTGGTCGTCGCGCTGCTCCTGCGCGGCGCCGAGGCGGCAATCTCCCGTGCCGCGAAGCCGCGCGCGCAGTGGCTGCGCCCACGACCCCTTCTCACGCTGTCGGCGCCGTTGGTCTGGCGCGCCCGCACGGGCGGCACGCTCGCCCGCAGTCTGGCCCCGCGCGGGCCCCCGCCCGCCTCCGGCTGAGTTGTCTCTCAACCAACGGAGGTGACGAATGTCTGGAGGTAGACGCCTGCTGATAGCGGGTGTCGGGATCGTGGTCGTGGTGGTCGCGTTCGTGATCGCGCGCGGCGGGTCGAGCGACAAGGCCCCCGACACGACCGGGAACAAGGTCATCGTCGTGAAGAACGCGAAGCCCGTGGGCGGCGTTCAGAAGCTCGTCGTGAAGAAGAATGGCCGCGTGACGTTCACGGTGCAGTCCGACACCGCGGACGAGATCCACGTGCACGGCTACGACTTCCACAAGGACGTGCCCAAGAACGGCAGCGTGAGCTTCGACTTCCCGGCCAAGATCGAGGGCGAGTTCGTGATCGAGCTCGAAGGCCAGGGTGAGCAGATCGCCTCACTCCAGGTGAAGTCATGAGATGGCGCGCGCTGATCGGCGCCCTGGTTGCAGTGCCGGTGGCGGGACTTCTGTTCCCGTCGCCGGCGCTCGCTCACGGCATCGTTGGGCGCACCGACCTGCCGATCCCCGTCTGGCTGTTCGGCTGGGCGGCGGCGGTCGTGCTCGTGGTCTCGTTCGTCGCGCTGGGGTCGCTGTGGCCCACGGCGCGCTTCCAGGAGGAACCGCACGGACGGCGCGTGGTCGCCCTGCCGGTGGCGGTGGACGTGCTGCTGGGAGCGCTGGGCGTCGTGCTGTTCGGGCTGACGGTCTACAGCGGCCTGGCCGGTGTGCAGGACGCGTTCGGCAACTTCGCCCCGACGATGGTCTACGTCCTGTTCTGGGTCGGCATGGTCGTCGCCAGCGTGCTGTTCGGCAACGTGTTCCGGCTGCTCAGCCCATGGCGCGCGATCGCGCGGGCGGTGTCGTGGACGTTTCGCCGCATCGGCAAGCGCGAGCCCCCACCGGTCGTCGAGTATCCGAAGTGGCTCGGGCGCTGGCCCGCCGCGGCGGGCCTCTTCGCGTTCGCGTTCGTCGAGCTGGCGTATCGCGGCCGTGACGACCCGTCGCAGCTCGCGATCATGGCGCTCGTCTACGCGGTCGTCATGCTCGGCGGCATGGCGTGGTTCGGGATCGAGACCTGGAGTGAGCGAGCCGATCCGTTCGGCGTCTACTTCGGGCTGTTCGCCCGGCTGTCGGCGTTCGTGCGCCGCGATGGCGTCCTCTATGCGCGGGTGCCGCTGTCGGGTGCTCCCGGGCTCGCCATCGTGCCCGGGACGATCGCCCTGCTGTGCGTCGCGATCGGCACGACCACGTTCGACGGCTTCTCGAACGGGCCGCTGTGGGGGTCGATACAGCCGCACATCGCGTCGCTGTTCAGTCACCTCGGAGCCGGTTCGCTGAACCAGCTCATGTGGGCGTCGCTGATCGGCCTCGTGTTGTGCGTGGCGGTGATCAGCGGCTTCTACCTTCTCGGCATCCGCGGCATGGTGTCGGTGGGTGAGGGCCACGACGAGCGCGAGCTCGCGGGGCTCTTCGCGCACACACTGATCCCGATCGCGTTCGCGTATGCGCTCGCCCACTACTTCTCGCTGCTCGTGTTCCAGGGCCAGGGTGCGATCCACCTGTTCTCGGACCCGCTGGGACACGGCTCGAACATCTTCGGGACCGCCCACACGGCGATCGACTACGGCGTGATCTCGTCGAAGGGCATCTGGTACGTGCAGGTGGGCGCCCTGGTGGTGGGCCACGTGTGCGGCCTGATCCTGGCCCACGACCGCGCGGTGGCGATGTACCGGCAGGTGGGCGACGCGTTGCGGTCGCAGTACTGGATGCTCGTGGTCATGGTGGGCTTCACCAGCCTCGGCCTCTGGCTGCTGTCGGCGGTGAATACGTGATCCCAATCGCGCACGCGGCGCACTTCATCGAGTTGCCGATCTATCTCGGCCCGGTGCTGCTGCTCATCGCGTGGGTGAAGCTCGACAAGTGGAGGGACCGGCGGCGAAAGCGCCGCTGAAGCTGCCGGTCCCCCTGCCACAATCGCTCCGTGACCCCCACGGGCATCCACACCCCCTCGTTCCGCGAGCGCACGACGGCGATGGAGGCGGAGTTCCTGTCGCCGCTCGCGCAGCGCTCGTATCCGGCCCAGCGCGCGCTGGTGGAGCCCGATTCACCGGTGCGCACGCCGTTCCAGCGCGACCGCGACCGCATCGTCCACTGCAAGGCCTTCCGCCGGCTCAAGCACAAGACGCAGGTCTACATCGCGCCCGAGGGGGACCACTACCGGACGCGTCTCACGCACACGCTCGAGACCACCGGCATCGCCCGCACCGTGGCCCGCGCGCTGCGGCTCAACGAGGACCTCACCGAGGCGATCGGGATGGGGCACGACCTGGGCCACGCGCCCTTCGGCCATATCGGCGAGGCCGTACTGGACGCGTGCCTCATGGAGCGCTACGGGCGGCGCTTCCGCCACAACGAGCAGTCGCTGCGGGTGGTGGAGAAGCTGGAGCGCGACGGCGAGGGCCTCAACCTCACGGACCAGGTGCGCGACGGCATCCTGCGTCACACGGGGGAGGAGCCGCCGGTCACGCTGGAGGGGCGCATCGTGCGGCTGGTCGACCGGATCGCCTACATCAACCACGACATCGACGACGCCCTGCGCGCCGGCACGCTGTCGCGGCCGGACCTGCCGGAGGCCGAGATCGAGATCCTGGGGGACACGGGCTCGAAGCGCATCGACACGCTGGTGCAGGACCTGGTCGAGGAGTCCGAGGCGGCGGGCGACATCGTCCAGAGCGAGACCGTCGGCGGCGCGATGGACCGCCTGCGCACGTTCATGTTCGAGCACGTCTACCTGGCGCCGGCTGCCCAGAGCGAGCAGCCCCGCATCGAGCGCATGCTGCGAGCGCTGTTCGAGAACTTCGCCGGCGACGATCCGGATTGGGTGGCCGACTACATCTCGGGCATGACCGACCGCTACGCGATTCGGACGTTCACTGAGCTTTCGCTGCCGAGGGGGTATTAGGTGTCGGGTGTCGGGTGTCGGGTGTCGGGTTTCGCACCGACCCCCGTGCGCTCTGAGAGACCGCTCACGCCGACGGAGAACGGCCGGACGTCGCGGTCCCCACACCCGACACCCGACACCCAACACCCCAAGTGAGCCTCTACACCCAAGACTCCATCGAGCGCGTGAAGGAAGCGGTCGACATGGTGGAGTTGGTCGGCGCCCGCACCGATCTGCGGCGCGTCGGCACGCGCTACACGGGGCTGTGCCCGTTCCACGACGAGCGCACGCCCTCGTTCTCGGTCAACGCGCCCGAGAAGCTCTACTTCTGCTTCGGCTGCGGCGCCGCCGGCGACGCCATCCGCTTCGTGCAGGAGACAGAGGCGCTCGACTTCAAGGGCGCTCTCGAGATGCTGTCCGAGCGCTACAACGTCGAGCTGAAGCTGGAGCGCGAGGACCCCGCGGCGGAGCGGCGGCGGCAGCGGCGCGAGCGGCTGAACAAGCTCGTGGAGCGTTCGGCCGACTTCTACGTGCGCTACCTGTGGGAGTCGAACGAGGCGCGGCGTGCGCGCGAGTACCTGGAGGGACGCGGGCTCAGCGAGGAGGTGCTGCGTGCGTTCCGGATCGGCTACTCGCCGAACGCTTGGGACAAGGTCACGGTGGCGGCGCAGCGCGATGGGTTCACGCGCGAGGAGATCGCCGCGGCGGGGCTCGGCGCCCGGGGTCGCGGAGGCAAGGGCTTCTACGACTTCTTCCGCGCGCGGGTGATGTTCCCGGTGGCGGACTTTCGCGGGAACGTGGTCGGGTTCGGGGCGCGGGCTCTACGCGACGAGCAGGGGCCGAAGTACAAGAACACGCCCGAGGGCGAGCTTTACCACAAGAGCCGTCAATTGTTCGGGATCGACCGAGCGCGGGCGGCGGCGTCGAAGCAGGGCCGGATCTTCGTGGTCGAGGGGTACACTGACGTGCTCGCGCTGCACCAGGTCGGGCTGGAGGAGACGGTGGCGGTAATGGGTACGGCAGTCACGCCCGAGCAGTTGGCGGTCTTGTCGCAGACCGTCGGGAAGGGCACCGCGTACCTCGCCATGGATGCCGACCGTGCGGGCCGCGACGCGATGCTCCGCGCCGCCCGCGGGGCGAAGGACCGGGAGCTCGAGTTGCGGGTCATCGACATGCCCGAGGGCACGGATCCGGCCGATCTCGTCGCAAAAGAGGGCGCAGAGGCGTTCACGCGCCTGGTCGATTCTGCAGCGACGGTAGTTGAGTTTCAGATTCGCCGGGTACTTGCCGATTCTGACCTGGATAGCCCGCGCGGGCGCGACCGCGCGCTCGATGAGGTACGTCCGTTGATCGCAACCATTCCCGAGAGAACCGCAACCAGAGACGAGCTGGTGAGTTTTGTCGCTGACCGGCTCGACGTCCCCTACGACTACGTGACGACCGTGCTCAGAAGCGACCCGGCCATACCGCGCCCGGCCCAGCGCGACGGCGCCCCACGGCCCGCCCAGCGGCCGCTCGACGCGCTGGCGCGCGGAGAGCGCACCTTTCTCGCCATGTGCCTGGCCCAGGGCGAGCTCGGGCGGGAGTACCTGGCGAAGACCACCGACGCGCATCTGTCGTCCGAGGTGCTGCGCCTGGTCCGCGATCACCTTTTGGCCCATTTTGACCAGCCGTTGACCGAACTTCCAAGCGACGACCCCACCATTGTGGCTACCATCACCGGGGTAGTCATGCTGGCCGATGAGGAACCGTCCTCCGAGTCGACCGTCCGCCTCAGCTTCCTTCAACTCGAGCTCCACCGAATCGAGCGCGAGTTGCGGCATGCTCAGCGGGAGGACGACTTCGATCGGCTGCGTCAGCTGTTGTCCGAGCGGGAGACGGTGAGACAGGGGATCTCACACGTGATGGGAGAAGCGCCGTGAGCGAACAGCACGACCAAGAGCACGAACTCGAAGAGGAAGAGACCGAGGCGGAGCCCGAAGAGGTCGCCGACCTCTTTGACGAGGGCGGTGTCGTCACCGCCGGCCTGCCGGTCGCGCCTCCGGAGGGTGGTGCCGAGGACAGCGTTCGGCTCTATCTGAAGAAGATCGGCAAGGTCCGCCTGCTGACGCGCGAGGACGAGGTTCGCCTGGCCCAACGCGCCGAGCGCAACGACATGGGCGCGAAGAACGCGCTGGTCGAGGCGAACCTGCGGCTTGTCGTCTCCATCGCCAAGCGCTACACGGGGCGCGGGCTCACGCTTCTGGACCTCATCCAGGAGGGCAACCTCGGTCTGATTCGCGCCGTCGAGAAGTTCGACTGGCGCCGCGGCTTCAAGTTCTCCACGTACGCCACCTGGTGGATCCGTCAGGCCATCACTCGCGCGTTGGCGGACCAGTCCCGCACGATCCGCATCCCGGTGCACATGGTCGAGCGGATGAACCGCGTCGCCCGCGTCCGCCGTGCCCTGCTTCAGAAGAACGGCCGCGAGCCCACGCCGGAGGAGATCGCCGCTGAGCTCGACATGCCGCCCGCACGGGTCGAGGAGGCGCTGAAGGTGGGGCAGGAGCCGGTGTCGCTCGAGACGCCCGTGGGCTCCGAGGAGGGCGATGCGTCCTTGGCGGACTTCATCCCGGACGCGTCGATCGACAGGCCGCTGGAGATCGTCGCGAACCGTCTGCGGGAGGCGGACGTCCAGGCGGCGCTGGAGTCTCTGCCCTGGCGCGAGCGCCGCGTGCTGGAGCTTCGCTACGGCCTCGCGGGCGAGGGCCCGATGACGCTCGAGGAGATCGGCACCCAGGTGGGCGTCACCCGCGAGCGCGTGCGCCAGATCGAGTCGAAGACGCTGCTGAAGCTGAAGAACTCGGGCGAGGCCGGCCGGCTCGAGGGCACGGCCGACGTGGCCGAGGGCACCTAGCTTCTAGCGAAGCGGCGGACCGAGCACCTGCATGCCGGCGGGTGCGCCAAGCTGTGCGAACGCGGCCGGATCCGCCTTCTCGAGCTGGGCGAACTCATCGAAGAACCGCTCCATCCCTGACGGGGTGAAGACGACGAGGATGCGCGCTGGCGTCTCTCCGATGTTCTGAAAGGCATGTGGGGTGCCCCGGGGGACGAAGACGAAGGAGCCCTGTGGCGCCTCGGCTTCGTGCTCGCCGAGCTGAAACCGCAGAGTGCCCTCGATGACGTACCAGGACTCGTCCTCGTGCGCGTGAGAGTGGAGGGGAGGACCGTCGAGCGGAGCGATGACGTTCTCGATGGCGAGGAGCCGGCCGTCGGTGTCCTCGCCCCGGGCCTTGAAGGTGAGGAGGCCGCCGGCGGGGCCCTGAACGGAGGTTCCTTCTCCGGGGAGAACGGCAAGCGGTCGAGCCACGGCGGCCATCCTACAGGGCGAACGTACGTTCGCTTTTTCCGTCCGCCTCGGAGGCGAAGATGGCCTGGCATGGATCGCGACTCGCTGAAGCTCTTCCTCGACCAGGGACTCTCGCTCGAAGAGATCGGGAGACGGGTGGGTCGCCACCCGTCGACGGTCGGCTACTGGGTGAAGAAGCACGGCCTGAAGGCAGCCCACAGGGATCGCCACGCCGGGCGGGGAACGATCCCCCGCGAACGACTCGCCGCACTCATTGAGGAGGGCGCGACGTACGCCTTCATGGCCGACGCGTTCGGTGTCAGCGTGGCCACGATTCGCCACTGGCTGAAGAAGTACGGCCTCAAAACAGAGCGGGGCGAGCGGATCCGGCGGGGTCGCGTTGGGCGCGACGCCGGTCGGGCAATAGTTCAGCTCACTTGCAAGCACCACGGGGTAGCGGACTTCTGGCTCGAGGGGCGTGGCGTGTACCGCTGCACCAGATGCCGTCTCGATGCAGTGGTGAAGCGCCGTGCGCTGGTCCGGACGACGCTCGTGGCGGAGGCTGGAGGGTGCTGCCAGATTTGCGGCTACTCGCGCTGCATCGCCGCACTGCAGTTCCACCACGTGGATCCGAGTCAGAAGCGGTTCACGATTCGCGACGGGAGCCTCCGTGCCCTGGACGTCCTTCGCGCGGAGGCGCGAAAGTGCGTTCTCCTGTGCGCCAATTGCCACGCCGAAGTCGAGGCAGGCGTCACCCCGCTCCCCGCTACAGTGTCCGAAAGTCAAGATTGACTCCGTCGTGACGAAGTATCCGGCGTAGCTCTTTTGTGCGGTCGGGGGTAGCTCAATCGGCAGAGCGAACGGCTGTTAACCGTTAGGTTGTGGGTTCGAGTCCCACCCCCCGAGCTTTTACCTCAGGCGGTCTGACCGCCACATAGCTCATCCAGCCGGCGCGCAAGCAAGCTCTCACGCGCCAGATACCCCCTAAAGCGCCTCACGGCTGCGGTCGATGCAGGTGTTGCATGAGAAGGCTCCTCCGCTTTCCTGCGCTCGGGCTCGCTCGGCTTGATGCCGGGGAGCACGTGCACCTTCGTTCCGGCTCGATGACCGCTCCGAGCTCGGAGGCGAGCCTGGCCGCGCTGGGCTGGATCTACCTCGGTGCCGCGGGCTTCGCGCTCGTCGTCAGCCTCGTCTCGTACCAGTACGTGAGCCCCGCCGTCAGGTGGAGCACGCTCGGCACCGCGTTCTCCCTCGGCGCCATCCTCCTCCTCGGCCGGCGCCGGCTTCCCGACACCGCGCTCGACGTCGCGCTCGGGATCGGCGCCATCCTGGTCACCATCGGCCTGATCGCGCGCAGGGACAGCGCGCTCCAGTCGTTCCCCGTCTTCTACATCTGGGCCGCGCTCGCCGGCGCGTTCCTGCTCAGCCGCGGGCGCGCCCTGATCCAGCTCGTCATGATCGCGGCCTTCGACGTCGTCTACCTGGTGGTCGACCGCGTGGACATCCACGTCGGCGCCCGCCAGTGGCTCCTGACCATCGGCACAGCCGTCCTCGCCGCCGGCTTCGTCGGCGCGCTGCGCGGCCGCGTCGAGCGCCTCATCACCGACCTCGCCGAGACCTCCAAGCGCGACCCCCGGACCGGCCTCCTCAACGCGCCCGGCTTCGAGGAGCTCCTCGAGAAGGAGCTCGAGCGCGCGCAGCGCAGCGAGAGCAAGATGGCGGTGGTCGTGCTCGACCTCGACAACTTCAAGGAGGTCAACGACGACCTCGGCCACCGCGAGGCGAACAACCGCCTTCAGGCCGTCGCCGACGTGCTCGAGCGCACCAAGCGCCGCATCGACGCAGTCGCCCAGCTCAGCGGCCAGGTCTTCGCCCTCATACTGCCCGAGACCGACGAGCACGGCGCCTACGTGCTCGCCGACCGCCTCCGCCGCGCCGTCCGGGACGCCTTCATCGACGACCAGCGCCCCATCACCGCCAGCCTCGGCGTCGCGAGCTTCCCCAAGCACGGCGGCACCGCCGAGGAGCTCCACGGCTCCGCATCGCGTGCCGTCTCCGTCGCCAAGGAGCTCGGCCGCGACCGCTCCGTGATCTACAACCCCGAGATCAGCGCCAACCTGCGCGCGGGCATCACCCGCACCGGCATGCAGGCAGAGGAGCACCTCGCCGCCGTGCTGGTTCTCGCCGAGACGCTCGACATGCGCGACACGAGCACCGCCCGCCACTCCGAGACCGTGGCCCGCTACTCGCGCCTGATCGCCACCGAGCTCGGCATGTCGCCGCGCGAGATCGAGCGCGTGCACCTCGGCGGGATGCTCCACGACATCGGCAAGATCGGGATCTCCGACACCATCCTCCAGAAGCCCGGCAGCCTGAACGAGGCGGAGTGGGAGGAGATGCGCAAGCACCCCGAGCTCGGCTCCCGCATTCTCGACGGCGCCAACCTCCAGGACATCAGCGCCTGGGTCCGCGCCCACCACGAGCGCCCCGACGGCAAGGGCTACCCGCTCGGCCTGAGCGGCCAGCAGATCCCACTCGAGGCGAAGATCCTCGCCGTGGCCGACTCCTACGAGGCGATGACCGCCGACCGCGTCTACCGCACCCAAATGAGCCACGAGGAGGCCCGCGCCGAGCTGCTCCGCTGCTGCGACACGCAGTTCGACCGCCGCGTGGTCCACGCCTTCGCGCACGCCCTGGAGCGCGAGAAGCAGACGACGGCCGAGCCGGTCGCCTAAGCGAACCGCTCGAGCTCGTCGGCCGCCGTGGCGGCGCCATCGTGCGAACCGGCCCAGTCCGCCAGCTCGCCTGCGCGAGTGGCAAACGACGGCTCCGACAGCAGCCGCCGCACCGCCAGCCGGATCCCGCGCGGACTGGCGAGCCGCCGCGGGAGCGACACACCCACGCCCGCCCACGACACGCGCGCCGCGTTCTCCGCCATGTCCCCGGCCGCGGGACACGCCACCAGCGGCGTGCCACACGCCAGCGACCGCACCACAGTGCCGTGCCCGGCATGGCAGACCACCGCGTCGCACAGCGGCATCGTGCGCGAGTAGGAGACCCAGTCCACGAGCCGGGCATTGCCCGGCACGGCCGGCACACCGCCCGGCGGCATTCGCCGGTTGGTCGTCGCCAGCACCCGCACCGGCTCCCCGGCGAGCCCATCCAGAGCCGCGAGCAGCATCCGCTGATCCGGATCCTGCGACGTGCTCGGCGCCACGAGCACGAGTGGATCCTCGCCCGGCGGCAGCTCCACATCCCCGTACGGCTGCTCCCACATCAGCGGCCCGGTCACCTTCATCCACGGCTCCCACCGCCGCGGGTACTCGAGCTGGGGGAACGTGGCGATCAGAGAGAGCTGCCGCGAGGTGCCTCCATGCAGATGCGAGTGCGGCGGCAGACCGACCCGCCGCCGCGCCTCGTTCAGCTCGTCGCGGCCCTGGCGCGCGCCCACCAGGGCAAGCGGCTCGACGGTGCGCCAGAACCGCCGCCCCACGGCGGTCCGCGGCAGGCGGGCGCCCGTCGAATACAGCGGAAATCCCGGATCGCCGGCGGGCAGCACATGCGGCACGAGCGTCACCCACGGCCGCCCCTCCATCTCCGCCGCCAGGGCGGCGGCCAAGG
Organism: Thermoleophilaceae bacterium; assembly: GCA_035572055.1. Classification (GTDB taxonomy): domain Bacteria; phylum Actinomycetota; class Thermoleophilia; order Solirubrobacterales; family Thermoleophilaceae; genus JAICJR01. The sequence continues at coordinate 17,086 of DATNBJ010000180.1, forward strand.
TGAGGATGTCCGCCACCACCGCCTCGGGGTCGAACTCACGCACCAGCGGCACCGTCTCCTCCGCTGCCCGCACCGCGGCCTGGTACGGCTTCAGCGCCGGCGAAGTGGGGAACACCGCGTACTCCGGCGCCCGCTCGAAGCGCATCCCCTCGCGCTCCACGTGCTCGCGCCAGCGATCCCACGTCTGCAGGCACACCGAGTGCCCGCGCGCGGCCAGCTCGCGCCCCAGCGCGATCATCGGAAACGCGTGCCCGGGATCCCCGAACGCCGCGAGCAGAAACCGGCGGCCGCTCAGGCGAGTTCCGCGAGCGTCCGGATCGCGGCCAGCCGACCCTCGGGGTCCTGCGCCCATGGCGTGACGATGAGCGTGCCCACACCCGCATCGCGATACGTGGCCAGCCGGTCGGCGATCACGTCGCGGGGCCCGCACAGCGCGGTCATGTCGATCAGCTCGGCGGGCAGCGCCGCGGCGGCCTCGTCCTTCTTGCCGGAGAGGTACAGCTCCTGCACCTCGTCGGCCGCCTCCTCGAAGCCGTAGCGGCGCACCAGCGCGTTGTAGAAGTTCTGCTTCCGCGACCCCATCCCGCCGACGTACAGCGCCAGGAACGGGCGCAACGCATCACGAGCGCGATCGACGTCGTCATTGATGCAGAGCGACACGTTCGGCGCGATGTCGAACGAGTCATCTAGCGTCCGCCCGGCCCGCGAGGCCCCCTCGGCCAGCAGCTCCCGGAACTGCCCCACGTGCTCGGGCGAGAAGAACGTGGGCAGCCAGCCGTCCGCGAGCTCGCCGGCGAGCTGCGTGTTCTTCGGGCCGATCGCCGCCAGG
>DATNBJ010000181.1:0-10569 GCA_035572055.1 Thermoleophilaceae bacterium
TGCACCGCCAGGACCGTGCCGACCGCGTAGCCGGCGTTCGCCATGCCCAGGCTGAGGCTCATCGCCTGGCCGCTCATGTGGAGGTCCCCACGGATGATCGGGGTCAGCGGCGCGAGCGCCGCCGAAAGGCCGAGGTAGGGCACCAGGGCGAAGATCACCATCGCGGCCGCCGCGGGGTAGCGGCCGGCCAAGACGCCCTGCCGCATCAGCCTTCGCTCCGGGGGGAGGTTTTCATGTCGTTCACCTGGTCGATTCTCGGGGCGCTAAATTCGATGGTCCCGCCAGAAGAATCCGGAGGAACCCTCCGGAACTATACGGAGGGGTCCTCCGTTTGTCAAGGAGGCCTCGGGCCGCGGGCGCCGAGGCCAGCCGATTCTTAGGCGGCTCATCGCTCCCTCTTAGACGCGCCACGCACAGTGTGGACATGATTAGCGAGGTGCGTCGCCCAACCCGAGCCACCGCCCCCGCCGCCGCCCGAGGACCCGCCGCGGCAGGGCCTCTGGAGCCGGGGACTGCCGGGCTAGGCGCGCTGCCCGGGAAGCAGCGCGCGCAGGTCGTCGAGCGTGTCGGCCTCCGCCGCGTCCTTGTCCGTGCGGTAGCGCTTGACCCGCGCGAAGCGCAGGGCGATCCCGCCGGGGTAGCGGGTGGAGGACTGCACGCCGTCGAGGGCGATCTCCACGACGAGCTCGGGACGTACGAGCACCGCGATGCCCTCGCGGCGCTCCTCGCGCGCGAGCAGCTCCTTCGTCTGCCACTCGAGCAGCTCGTCGGTGAGCCCCTTGAAGGTCTTGCCGACCATCACGAACTCGCCGCTGCCAGGCTCGCGGGCGCCGAGGTGGAGGTTGGACAGCCGGCCGCGGCGGCGGCCGTGTCCCCACTCCGCGCCAAGGACGACCAGGTCGTAGGTGCGCACCGGCTTGACCTTGCGCCATGCCTTGCCGCGGCGGCCCGCCGAGTAGAGCGACGCGGTGTCCTTCACCACCACGCCCTCGTGTCCCGCCGCGAGCGCGTCGTCGAGCACGCGCTGCGCCTCGTCGGGGTCCGCCGTCAGCAGGCTCGGGATCCTGAGCCCGGGCGCAATCGCCTCGAGCCGCGTGGCGCGCTCCTCGAGCGGCGTGTCGAGCAGGTCCTCGCCGTCGATGTGGAGCGCGTCGAAGAGGAACGTGACCACGCCCTCGGGAGGGGCATCCGAGTCGATCTGGGAGACCGTCTCCTGGAACGCCGCGGGACCGTCCTCGCTCATCCAGAGCGCCTCGCCGTCGAGAACGGCCTGTTCGACGGGTAGGGCGGCCGCCGCGGCGACGATCCCGGGCAGCCTGTCGCTCACGTCGTTGAGGTTGCGCGTGTAGATGCGGACCTCGTCGCCGCGGCGGTGGATCTGGATGCGGATGCCGTCGAGCTTCCACTCGACCGAGGAGCGGTCGAAGCTCTCGACCGCCTCCCCCACAGTGGGCGCGGTGGAGGCGAGCATCGGGTAGATGGGCCGGAACAGCTCGAGGCCGACCGCGCGCAGACCGTCGTCACCCTGGATGAGCGCGATCTGGGCCGTGGTGCCGAGATCGCCCGACAGCATGAGCGCCCGGCGCACCAGCGTGGCCGGCACTGCCGCCGCCTTCGCGATCGCATCGGCCATCACTCCGGCGAGCGCGCCCTGACGGAGGTTCCCGGTGAACAGCCGGCGCGCGAAGTCGGCCTCCGGCTCGGTGGCGCGCGCGAGCAGCTCCGCGAGTATCTCCCTGCGCGCCGCGGCGGACCCGCCTCCGGTGGCCGCCTCGACCTCCGTCACCGCGAGGTCGACTTCCGCCACGGTGAGCGACGGCGTCGCGGCGTGCTCGTGCTCCACGCCGTAGATCGTCGAGTAACCGATCCCGACCCGTCCCTGGCGCGGCACCCCCGCCAGGAAGCCGATCACGGCGGGAACCTCGACCGGGTCGAGGCGCGCGAGCAGCTCGCCGAGGATCGCGATCTTGGCGGAGCGCGAGCCGGTCTCGGTGATCGCCTGGGAGGCGCTGACCACGTCGGCGAAGAGCGTCATCTGGCACTTAGCTAACTAGGTTTTCCGCCGGCCGGGGCGAAACCCGGACGCATCACCAGTCGCTTCGACACCGCCCGCACGGAGGCGTTCAGCGACGGCGTGTTCGCGGTCGCGATCACGCTGCTCGTGCTCGAGATCTCCGTCCCGTTGACCGCGTTCGACCATCTGTGGCGCGGCATCGCGAACCAGTGGCCCTCGTACCTCGCGTATGTGACGAGCTTCATGACCGTGGGGGCGCTCTGGCTCGTCCATCACGCGATCTTCAGACACATGCAGTTCGCGGATCAGATCGTGATCCGGCTGAACCTGCTGTTGCTCATGACGGTCTCCTTCCTGCCGTTTCCCACCAAGCTCATGGCGGAGGCGCTGCACGAGAACGCCGGCGAGGAGCAGGCGGTGCTGTTCTACGGCGGGACCCTGCTGGTGGTCACCTCGATCGCCGCGTGGCTCGCTCGCTATGCGGCGCGAACCGAGCTGATCCCCGAGCCCGACACCCGCGCCGCGGTGCGCGGGCTGTCCGACCGCCTGGCGCCCAGCCTTGGCTTCTACGGCGCGGTTATCGCCCTCGCGATCTTCGCACCGACGGTCGCCGTGTTCGGCTTCCTCGTGCTGGCGCTCCGCGCGATCGTGCGCACGGCATAGTCAGAAAGCGCCGATCAAGAGTCAACACCCAGCGCGAACAGGGCGCTTGCCGCCGAAAAAGCGTCTGGCACGCGCAGACTCTGACGGGGGCGCCGTCGCTGGCTTCAAAATGTGCCTCCATGGCCCGCGCGAACGAGCAGAGTCCCTCCCGTTCCTACGGCGGCGTCAGCGCGGCCGACCGGATCGCCGGCCGGCGTGAGCGGTTCCTCGACGCCGGGCTCGAGCTCTACGGGACGCGCGGGTATGTGGCCACCGGTGTGAAGGACCTCTGCCGGGAGGCCGGGCTCACGGATCGCTACTTCTACGAGTCGTTTCGCAACAGCGAGGAGCTGTTCACGGCGGTGTTCGACCGCACCACGGGCGTGCTGCTGCAGCTCGTGGCCACCGCGGTTGCCGATGTCGAGCCCGAGCCCGAGCAACAGGTGCGCGCCGCCATCGGCAGCTTCGTGCGCGCTCTCGACGAGGACCCGCGCAAGTCGCGTGTGATCTTCGTCGAGACCGCTTCCGCGGGCGCCGCCGTGGAGCGCCACGTGCGCGAGACGGTGCGCAGCTTCGCGGCGCTCGTCGCGCAGACCAGCCGCCCGCACGTCGGCGCCCGCGTGCCCGAGCGGGTGCTGCAGATGGGCGCGGTGTCGCTGGTCGGAGCGATCGAGCGGGTGATGATCGACCGTCAGGACGGCGTGCTCGAGGTGTCGGTCGACGAGATCATCGACTACCTGGTCGAGCTGTTCCTGATCACCGGCACGCTCGTGGGCGTGACCAGGCGCAGGCGCTAGACGGAGATGAACGACTCCTTGCCCGAGCGGATGTTCCTGCGCTCGGTGCGGGCCACGAGCTCGTAGGCGTCGCTGCTCGGGCCGCGCCGGACGCGGCGAGGAACCAGCAGGCGCCCGAAGCGGCCGGCGCGCGCCATTCCGGTCGAAGACAAGATGCTGTGCGCGAGGCCGCGGCCGGCCCTCTGCCGGCCACGGCAGGGCGCCCCGGTAGGGTCACGCGATGAGCACGGTGCCGGCGGAGGCCACGCTCCCGTCCGCGGACGAATACGCCGAGCTCGTGCCGCGCCCGGGCTCGATCACCTGGCGCAAGACCAGCGACATCCGTCTCTCGGGCGGCTCGGGCTACGCGCTGCTGCTCCAGGTGTCCCATCCCACGGTTGGCGCGGGCGTGAGCCAGTTCTCGGAGTACCGCTCGGATCCATGGGGCCGCCTCATGCGAACGCTCGACTACGTGCACGGCACGATCTATGGCGGCCCCGAGTTCGCCGGGGAGATCGGCCGCCGGGTGCGCCAGATGCACCGCGGCTTCAAGGGCGTCCGCTCCGACGGCAAGCGCTACTCGGCGTTCGAGCCGGACGCCTACGCCTGGGTGCACGCCACGCTCGCGCACTCGATAGTCGACGGCCACCGGCTGTTCGGCACGCCCCTCAGCGAGGCGGAGCAGATCGAGTTCTGGGACGAGTGGCGAAAGGTCGGGCGCCTCGTGGGCGTGCGCTACCGCGACCTTCCGGAGGACTGGGCCGACTTCCGCCCCTACTTCGACCAGATGGTCGAGCAGGTGCTCGAGAACACGCAGGCGGTGCAGGACCTCCTCTACTCGCTGTCCCGCCCGGCGCCGCCGCCGGGCGTGCCGCGCCGGGGCTGGCGGGTCGTGGCGCCGCTGCTCGCGGGGCAGGGCCGCCTGGTCACAACGGGAATGCTGCCGCCCGTGTTGCGCGAGCGCTTCGGCCTGCGCTGGACCCCTGCGCACGAGGGCGCCTTCAGGGCACTTGGTGCCGCATCGCGCGCGAGCGGCCCGCTGCTGCCTCGCCAACTGAAGGTGCTGGGCCCGTGGCACCTGCGCCAGCGCCGCCGCAGCCTCGCGCGCGCGTATGACGCGGCGCCCGCGAGCTGAGGAGCGGTGGCAGCACGAGTGGGCCCGCTTCGGCCACTCAGGACGGAGCCCGGGGCGGCGCGATTGCGCGCGACGGGAGCCCGCGCCGTGAGGCTGGGGCTCAGGCGGCCGCCGGCTCTTCGCGCGGCGCCGGCGCCGACCCGGCGCGAGCAAAGTCGCCGCGGGCCAGCGCCTCGCGACGCACGAGTCGCCGGAGTTCGCGTCGGTCGTGAAGGCCGGCATGGTCCGCCCGGCAGGTCGTCGGGATCCTCGAACAGCGCCACGTTCCTGAACGTGCATCAGGAAGTACCCGACGGCTTGTCGCCCGTCTGACCACGCGGCGCTCGTTCGGCCCTCCGCGGGGAAGACTGGGCTTGCACAGGCTCGAAACCAGCCGGAAGGAGAGTGCACGATGACCCCGGAACCGACCGACCCCACTGCAGGCCGCCGGGCCCGCGACGCGTACCGGAACCCGGGCGCCCCGCAACCGATATCCGACCCCACCGATCCGCGCTACGGCCAGACTCAGCCCGGTCTCCACGAGGTCGTCGTCGATCCGACGGATCCGCGGCAGCCGAGCCGTCAGTTCGGCCGCCCCGGCCACGTCTATCCGCGTGCGTGAGTACGACGCCCGGCCGGGCGGCAGCGCGCCGCCCGGCCGGGCTGTTCCCCTCCGCACCCTTGTGGAGGACTACGCCGCCGGCGGAATCGCGTGGTTGGCCTTGAACAGGTCGCTCGGGTCATACAGCGACTTGATCTCGCGCAGGCGCTCCCAGGTGGCGGGCTCGTAGAAGGCGCTCGCGTCGGCCGGCTCCTCCACGAAGTTCGGGTAGTAGCCGGTCTTGAAGCGCTTCGTGGCGAGCTGGATGGCGGCCAGCGACCTGTGGACCTCGCGCTCGCCCTCCGCGTCCATGGGGACACCCAGTGAGAACAGGGAGATCTCGCCGGGCAGCGTGGCGCGGGCGCCCGCCGTGTCCGTCTTGCGGGCGAGGGCGCCGCCCATGTGGCGGAGCTGCACCAGCGCGACGTTGGCGCCCGAGCCCGGACCGATCGCGTCCACCAGGGCGTCGATGCCCTCGGGCGTCACGCCGTCGAGCAGGTCGTGCGAGCTGCGGAACGGCAGCGGGGCGCGCGGGTCCATCGCCAGATCGCCGAGCTCGGCGGGCGGCACCATGGCGAACGTGTCCATGAGCGGGCCGAGGTCGCGGATCGGGGCCATCAGCTCACGGCCCTCGTCCTGGCTGCCGATGTGGACGCCCCACACCACCGTGTAGGACTGGCCGCGCAGCTCGTCCGGCAGCGCCGGGTCCGGCGGGAAGTGCAGGACGGCGGCCCAGGTCATGAGCTCGTCCGGCAGCGTCGGCAGCAGCTCCCGCCAGGCGTGCAGCACCTCGCGCACGCGCTCGAACGGGAAGAAGTACGCGCCCGCGTACAGCTCCGCGTACGGGTAGACGGCGAACTCGATCGCGGTGACGATGCCGTAGTTGCCGCCGCCGCCGCGCAGCGCCCAGAACAGGTCGGGCTCGTGGATCTGGTCGGTGCGGATGAGATGCCCGTCGGCCGTGACGACCTCGAAGGCGGTCACGCTGTTCGTCTGGAGGCCGTGCTTGCGGGCCAGCCAGCCCATGCCGCCGCCGAGCGAGTAGCCGGCGATGCCGACGTCGGGCGACGAGCCGTGCAGGGCCGCGAGCCCCAGCTCGGAGAGCCGCGGAACGACCTCCTCCCAGCGCACGCCGGCGCCGACGCGGACGCGGTGCGCGTCGGCGTCGATCGTGACCTCCTTGAAGCCGGAGACGTTGACGATGATCGTGTCCTCGAGCGAGCCCAGCGGTCCGGCGTTGTGGCCGGTGGACTGGCCGCTCACGCGGAGCCCGCGCTCGCGGGCGTAACGGACCGTGACGCGGACGTCGTTCTCGTCGGCGGCCATCACGATGGCGACCGGACGCTGGTCCACGAGGAGGTTGAACGCGCCGCGGGCCTCGTCCCATCCGGGCGATCCGGGGACGAGCACGCGCTCGGGATGAATGCCGGGGAGGAACGGAGAGCTATGAAGTTGTCGGGCGGAGGTGGTCATGGGGCACAGACTCGGCCACCGCCGCGCCCCGCACATCGAGGCCGCCCCCAGTCTTCCGACCCCAAGGTTTCGACCCCCAGTGGGGGCCCGCACTGCTTGGGGTGCGGCCAGCCGAACTACTCCGCCAGCGCCTGCGCGAGGTCGTGGCGCGAGCCGATCCCGAGCTTGCGGTACGTGCTCGAGAGGTGCACCTCGACGGTTTTGGGCGTGACGTAGAGCGTCTGGGCGATCTCCTTGTTGGTCTTGCCGGCGGCGGCGAGGTCGGCCACGCGACGTTCGCTCGCCGTGAGCGCGGCCGGCCCCGACTGCTCCGCCTTGCGCGGCCGGGCGCCGCTGGCATACAGCTCGGTGCGCGCCCGCTCGACGAGGCCGTCGGCGCCGCAGCGCTGGGCGAGCTCGAGCGCCCGGCGAAGAGGCTCGCGCGAGTCTGTCGGCTGCCGGGCAAGCCGTAGCGCGGTGCCGAGCTCCGCGTTGGCGAGCGCCAGCTCGTAGCGCGCGGTCGAGCGCCCGAGCACCTCGACCGCCTCCCGCAGGGCCTCGATCCCGTTCTCCGGATCCACCTGGCCGAGCCTGAGCAGCGAGCGCCCCACCGCACCCGGACCGCCGAAGCGGCGGCACACCTCCACCTCCTCGCGCGCAAGCGACACCGCCTCGTCGACCCGCCCCAGTCCCGCGAGCGCGCGCGCACGCAGTGAGCGCCAGGGCAGCCAGGCGGGGAACGACGGGATCACCTCGTCCTGGCGCTCCAGCCGGAGCGTGAGCTCGAGCGCGTCGTCGAACCTGCCCTCCGCGAGCGCCAGCTCGGTGCGGGTGCGGGCCAGCTCCACGAAGCCGTCGCTCTTGTCGTCCTCCCTCTGGCCCGTGGCGAGGATCGCCCGCGCCCCCGCCAGGTCGCCGCGGCGGAGCAGGACAGCCCCCAGGAAGGCGGGGGCGTAGGTCTCACGAGAGCGCGTGCGCCCCCACTCCGCGAAGCGCTCGTTCGCGGCCTCGAGCCGCTCCTGCGCCTCGCGCAGATCGCCCCGCCAGAGGAACGTGCGAGCGCTCCACAGGTTCACGCTGAGCACGCCGAGCAGCGAGCCGCGCTTGTGGGCGAGCGCGCGCAGCTTCTCCCAGCCGGTGACCGCCTCGTCGCGGTCGGCCATCGTGAGCACCATCAGCGCGGGCACCGGGAAGAGCCCGGGGTCGGCCGCGATCAGCACGTCGTCCGCGAGCGCCCGCTCGGCCAGCGCCACGCAGCGCTCCACGTCGGCGCCGGTCATCACCAGCCAGAACGACACCATCGAGGCGAGCATCTTGGCCCCCGGCCCGTCGCCCTCGATCGCGACCGCGTCGAGATCCACCGCCGCGGGGGCGCCGCCCATCCCGTACCGGGCCGCCGCGAGCTCGGTGGCGCGCAGCGCCTGCCGCTCGTCCACCAGCTCGGGTGGCGCCTCGGCGGCCGCCCGCCGGGCCACCTCAGCGGCCTCCCTTGCCGGCGCCGTGAAGAAGAGCACGCGCGCGAGGATCGCCGCCGCGTACGCGCGCCTGCGCGGGTCCTCGAGCTTCTGCCACGCCTCGCGCAGATGGGTGGCGGCGTCGGGCCCCGACGTGAGCGTCTCCGCCAGGCCCAGGTCCAGCAGAAGGCCGGGCTGCCTTTCGGCGGGCGGCGGTTCCTCCATCGCGCGCGTCAACAGCGACACCGCGGTGTCCGCGGCGCCCTTCGCGCGCGCCGAGGCGGCCGCCTCGGCGAGGACGTCCACCACCCACGGATCGCCGCGGCGCGGTGCGGCGAGCAGGTGCGTGGCGATCTGCTCGGGCGGCGCGTCGCGCTCGGCCAGCACCGCGGCGGCCCGGGCGTGGCGCATCACGCGCTCGGCGAATGGGAGCTCGTGATAGATCGCGTCGCGCACGAGCGGGTGCACGAACGTGGCCGGAGCCTGCGGCCCGATGATCTCCGCGCGGGCCAGCGCCGAGGCAGCGGCGGCGGTCTCCTCCATCGTCGTGCCCGCCAGCGCGGCGGTGCTCCGCTGGTCGGCCACGCCGAGGACCGCCAGCGCCTGCGCCACGGCCACGGCCTGGTCGCCGAGCCGGTGGAGGCGGACGAGCACCGTGCGCGAGATCGCGCGCGGTCCGATCCTCTGAACGGCGGCAACCTCGCCGGCCACCGGCTTCACGTCCTCGTCGGCGAGCGAGGAGAGCAGCTGCCGGAGCAGGAGCGGATTCCCGCCGGTGGCCTCCAGGCATGCGGCGGTGAACGGCTCGTCCGGCACCGCCCCGAGCCGGTCGGCGATCAGCCCCGCCACGCCGGCCTCGCTCAGCGGGCGCGGGGCCACGCGCAGCGCCTCGGGGCTCGACGCGAGCTCGGCGACAAGAACCGGATCGGTGCCCGGCTCACCGCTGCGCAGGCTGAGCGCGAGCAGGATCCCCGACCCCGCCAGCCGCCGGGCCACGTAGGCGAGGTAGCGCAGGGACGGCGGGTCGCACCAGTGCACGTCGTCGACGACGAGCAGCAGGGGCGACTCGTCGGCCACGTTCGCGGCGAGCCAGTAGAGACCGTGAAGGGCGGCGAACGACCCGTCGCCCGGCCCGGCCGGGACCGACGCCTCGAAGACCGGGGTGGCCGGCGCGGCCGCGCCGGCGAGGAGCCGCTCGCGGTCGGCGGCGTCCGCGAGCGCCGGCTCGAAGAGCTGGCGTACCACCCCGAACGGGAAGTCCCGCTCGAGATGCGCGCCGCGGGCGACGAGCACGCGGATGCCGGCGCCGCCGGCGCGGCCGATCAGCTCGCCCACCAGGCGGCTCTTCCCTATGCCCGCGGGCCCCTCGATCAGCACGAGCCCCGGGCCTGCCCGATCCCCGCTCAGGAGATCGTCCAAGACAGCCAGTTCGCGCTCGCGCTCGAGGAGAGGCGTCTCGCTGGTCGCACTGCCGCTCGTCATGCGGTCGAGCCAACCGTATCCGCCTAAGCCCCGCCGCGCCAGAGATAGGGCAGTCGATACGGCAGCAGCCCGATGTGGGAGCAGGAGTCTTAGACGCAGGCTCCGGTGGACAGCGGCAACCCCCGCCGCCCAGACCAAGGAGCCCCTATGAACCACCTCCTCGAGAAGTTCCTACGCATCACCCCGCTGCTGATGACCGCGGCGCTCCTGCTGCCGAACGGAGCCCACGCGGCCGGCCGGGTGAATCACATCGCCGTGAACGTGTCGCCGCGTCCGGCCGCCGCCGGCCAGGACGTCACGATCACCGCGACCGCCAAGGACGCCCGCAACGCCACCGTGACCGGCTACGCCGGCCAGCCGGCGCTGAAGGACCTGACCGGAAGCCTGTCCGCGCCGGCGCCGGGTCCGTTCGTCGACGGCGTGTTCACCACCACGGCGACGATCGGCAAGGCCAGTCGCGGCGACGTCGTGTTCGTCAGGACCGCCGACGGCAAGACGGGCTTCAGCGGCCTGTTCAGCGTCATCGGCCCGGTCGATCACTTCGACGCGCGCGTGTCGCCGAGGGGGTGAGCCTGGAAACGCCTCAGAGCCTGACGGTGAGCGCGCGTGACTCGGCGGGCAACCTCGTCCAGAGCTACGCGTCGTCCAACACCGTTCTATGGGCGGCTCTCGACAGCGGCTGGCTCACGTTCGCCGACGGCCGGGCCGAGACCAAGTTCACCATGCCCTTCGCGGCGCGGGAGTTCGCGATCGAGGTGCTCGACACGAGCAACGGCATGTACGCCTACAGCAACACGTTCGACGTGATCGGCACGCCCGACCACCTGGAGGGGGGCTTCAGGCGCACCGACCACCGGACGGGTTGCGCGTCGGTGAAGGGCAACCTCACGCTGAAGATGGAGGACAACGCGGTGTGAGCAACACCGGCGTGTCGATCGCGAACCCGAGCCGGCCGAGCTCCGCCTCGATCACGGTGGGCCCGTCGGGGCCGTCCGTGCCGGTCTGCTGAGCACCGGTCACTCCCGCAAGCGCAC
>DATNBJ010000182.1:0-7629 GCA_035572055.1 Thermoleophilaceae bacterium
CACTGCACCCGGACGTTGTCGCGCTCCACCAGGAAGACCTGCGGCGCGAGCGTGTCCGTGGTCGGCTGGCGCGGCCCGGCGATCTGCCCCAGCCCCTGGCCGCTGCCGCCCCATTGGCGGATCACCGGCATGCCCTCGGAATAGGTGTCGTAGAGCGTGATCGTGTTGTTGCCCGCGTCCGCCACGTAGATGTGGTCGCGGTCGTCGACCGCGATACCTGTGGGCTGGATCAGCGCGCCTGCGCCCAGCGTGCCGAGGTAGGCGTTGCCGTGCGCGGCGTTGTCGTAGATCTCCACCTGGCGGGCGGTCTGGTCGACCACGTAGACGCGGCCGCCGGAGTCGGTGGCGATCCCCTGAGCGTTGGCGAACTTACCGCCCGGCTGCGCGCCCGATCCGAACGAGCCGAGCACCTGGAACGCCTGGGCGTTCGCAGCGGCGGGCAGGCCCAGGAGCGCGCACGCAAGCGCCGCGGCTACGAGCGCAGCGCGACGGCGGACGGGCTTGTGTCGTGCGAAGGGACCCATACGGGCAGGCGAGGCACCCTCTTCCGCAAACAACGGCGCGCGCCGGGGGTTGCGGTCTAGTGGGCGCGACCGCGAGGTCGGCCGCGTTCGGCGGACCTCGAGGGAGCGGCCACTTTTAAAGGTGCAGGGGAGCCGCGGAGCGGGTCCCGCCGTTCAGCGACGGCACGAACCCGTTCGAGACGCCCGTGGAGGCGATGGTAACGCTGGGCTCACCCGTCGGGTCGATCCGCACCTTGACGAGCGCCTGGCCGAACTCCTCGGCCGTGGCGCGCAGCGAGCGCATCGCCTCGGTCACCTGGTCGGGGATCAGCCCGCAGGAAGCCATGAAGCGGGCGGCCGCGTTGCCCTGGAGGTCCTCGACGTTCACCTCGAGCTCCTCGAGCCTGTACGAGCGCATAGCGCTGCGCGTCTCCACCCGGGCCACGCACACGGCCATGTCGTCCGACTGGTCGTCGCTCAGCTCCACCGCGCGCTTCAGGAGCACGACCGCCTGATCGGTCTCCGTGAGCTCGCGGACGAGCTGGATGAGGCGCTCGCGGCCGAGCATCTTGCCGTCCTTGCGGGCCTCCACCACGCCGTCCGTGAAGAAGCAGGCGGTGGAGCCGCGCGGGAGCGTGATCGTGGTCTGGCGCATCCCGGTATGCGACGTCATCCCGATCGGCGGCGACGAGCAGGCGGTGACCGGATCGAACTCGCCGGGCCCGACCACGATGGGCGGCGGGTGCCCCGCCGAGGAGTACGTGAGCGTGCCGGCGTCCTTGTCGAACACCGCCACGACCACGGTGGCGAAGTCGCCGTTCAAGTCGTCCTCCAGCGTGCGCCCGCCCACCTGCAGCGCGCGGCGCGGCTCGAGGCCGGCGTCGAGGTACGCGCGCAGCGTGTAGCGCATCAGGCTGGTGTGCTCGAGGGCCTTCTTGCCGTGGCCCGACACGTCGCCGACGATGATCCCGGCGCGCTTCTCGTCGAGCGCGAAGACGTCGTAGAAGTCGCCGCCGGCGGCCGGACCCTCGGCGGGCATGTACGCCACCGACAGGTCGAGCCCCGCGAGCTTCTTCGGAACGTCGGGCAGGATCGCCGCCTGGAGCAGGCCGACCTCCTCGAGCAGCTGCTCCCGGTGCCGGCGCAGGCGCGCCGCGCGCCGTGCGGTGATCACTGCGTTGACGAGTAGGCCGAGGATGATCAGCCCGAGCGCGATCAGCAGCGGCTTGAGCCAGCCGGGGATGACCTTGGTGATGTCGTGGATGGTCCGTGTGAGCAGGGAGTCGCCGGCGCCGCCGACGCCGCCGCCGTTGGTGGCGGCCGGGCCGCCGGTCAGCGCGACCGGGAGGGCGAACGGGTTCGAGCCGCCGCCGCCGTTCGCGCCGCCCACGCCGGCCGGATTTCCTCCACCGCCACCACCGGAGCCGCCGCCCCCAGCGCTGCCGCTGCCGCCGCCGTTCAGGTTGCCCAGGTTGCCGAGGCTCGGGTCACCGATCGTTCCGTTGCTCGCCGCCGTGGCGTTGCCGTTCGAGCCGCCCGCGCCGCTCCCCGGCTGCGTGACCGGTGACAGCGGGTCGCTTCCGGCGGCCCCCGTGACCACCTTGTGGACCGTGTCGAGGACCGGCTGGACCGGCGTGGTGGTGCTACCGCCGCCCCCGCCGCTGCCCGGCAGGGTGATCCCGCCGCCCGGCTGTGTGGTCGTGGGAAGCTTGGTGGTGGTTGTCAGCTTCGGCGGATTCGCGAGCACCGACGAGACGGTGGACGTGACGTGCTGCACCGTGGAGGTGACCTTCGGCAAGGTGCTCGTCACGTTGTTGACCGTGCTCGTGACCTGCGTCACCACGCTGGTGACGTTGGGCACGCTGACCGGGCCGACGACAGGGGCCGAGACCGTGGTTGACAGACTGGGCAGCGCAAGCTTCGTCTGCGTCGTGACCGTCGTGGGCAGCGAGATGGCGCGCGGCTGGCTGTCCGACATCGCGACAAGCGGAGCCACGGCGGCTCCCAGCCCCGCACATCCCAGCGCTAATGCCAGTCGCCTAAAGCTCATCCCCCAGTTGGCATCCCTTGCCTGGCCCGGGGATTTTGCACTATTCCGAGACGAGGAGACACCAGTCCGAACACCGGAACCGGCTCGTAGCGCCCTTTTAGGCGTATTTCCCCACGCGCTTCGAGCTCCGGCTGGTCCGAGAGCAGGCAGCGCGTGGCCTCGGTGAGCAGCACCACATCGCCCGTTTCGCGGGTCATCTCCTCCACCCTAGACGCAACATTCACCGGATCGCCAATCACGGTGAACTCGAGCTTCCCGCCGCCGCCGATGGTGCCGGCGAGCACGCGGCCCGAGTTGATCCCGATGCCGATGCCGAGCCGGCTGCCGAAGCGCCGCTCCACCGCGTCAGCGAGCTCCACCGCGGCCGCGAGAGCGCGGTCGGCGTGGTCGGCGAGGTGCACCGGCGCGCCGAACACGCCCAGCACCCCGTCGCCCACGAACTTGTTCACGTGGCCGCCGTGGCGGGTCAGCGTGGGCACCGCCAGCTCGAGGAACTCGTTGACGAAGGCCACCACCTCGCGCGCCTCCGCCCGCTCGGCAAAGCTAGTGAAGCCACGGAGATCGATGAACGCGATGGTCACGTCCACCTCCTCGCCCGGGATCCGCGTGCCCTCGTCGAGCACGCGAGCCGCGAGCTGCGGGTCAACGTAGCTCGAGAAGGCGTCGTGCAGCGCCTGCCGCTCCGCCAGTCCGTGCATCATCGAGTTGAAGCTGCTCGCGAGCGTGCCCAGCTCGTCGCCCGAGGTGAGGGGCACACGGGTCGACAGGTCGCCGGCGGTGACCCGCTCGGTGGCGTCGATCAGGTCACGCACCGGACGCAGCACAGAGCGCGACACCAGCACCGTGAGCTCCAGCGAGATGGTGAAGGCCACTATCACCGCCGCCAGCACGCTGACGCCGAGGTCCTCGGCCGACTGACGTCCGCTGGTGGACAGGCCGCTGACCACGACTCCGGTGATCACGTTGATCAGCGGCAGTGCGCCGAGCAGCTTCCAGCGCAGCGGCACGCCGACGCGCCCGACCTCGAAGTCCGCCGGCAGCGACGGCGCCAGCTCGCGGACCACCGGGGCGAAGGCCGTCTCCGCGTAGAAGAAGTGCAGGACGGCCGCGTAGCCGACCGAGACGAGACCGCCCACGAAGAGGAACCCGACGCTGTACCAGGGGAGGTTCAGCTCGATCGTGGCGAACACGGACACCGGCCAGACCACCAGCACGATCGCCCGCTTGTCACCGCCCTTGAAGAGCTCGAGCGGGAGCTGAACGGTGGCGCGCCACGCGGCGGCAGGCTCGACGTCCGCGCCGTTCAGCCAGTCGCGAAGGGGACGCAGGGGCGCCGACATCCTCCGCCAGTCGACCGCCACGGCGAGCAGCACCGCGGCCTCTGAGAACAGGAGGATCCGCACGAACTCAGCGCCGGACATCTCCACGTACAGGCTGAGGATGCCCAGCGTGCCGAGCACGATCATCGTCGTCGAGAGCGCCGCGATTGCGGCGATGCCCGTCAGGTACCGCCGGCCCAGCCGGCGGTACAGCCATCCGTAGAAACGCTCCACCTTCTAGGGCCGCGCCGGCCTGGTTCCGTCGTACGTGCCCGGGGCGGGCTTGATGGGCGCGTCGCCCTTCTGGAGCAGCGGGAAGTCCTGGCCGTTGAAGAGCGACGGCGGCTGCACGTAACACGGCGGCGCGGAGTTGTTCGGATCCGGCTGGGTCTGCTGGCCGCCGGCGTTGGCACAGCTCGTGCTCTCGATCACGCCGAACTTGGCCGCGCGCGTGTAGGCGTTCGGCGCCAGATAGGCGTTGCCGCGGTCGTACGACGGAACCGTCGTCTGAATGCCCAGCGAGCGCTGGTTGATCAGGCCGAACTGGCTCAGCGCGTCGAGCGGCGCGCCGTTGATCGGCGGATCTATGTGGTAGTTCGTGGCCGAGCCGCCCGCGCTCAGGAAGTTCGCGAGCACGGCCTGGTCGAAGTTCGTGAAGGAGAGGATCGGGTTGAGCTCCGGGAAGAACGTGTGCAGCCCGTCCATAACCGGCGACGCGCCGCGCAGGAAGCGCGCGCCGTTGGGCAGGTTCGGCTTCGCGGCTGAGATCAGCGGCGGCAGCTTCGACTGGAACAGCGTCTGGAGGTTGGGCGCCAGCCCGTTGAGGTCCTTCACCGTCGGCGCGAGGCGGTCGGCCACCGGCTTCAGGTTGTTGACCAGCGGGTCCGTGTTCTTCGAGAAGCTCTGGAGGTCGGCCAGCGTGGCCTTCGACTCGTCCTCGAACGTGGGCAGGATGTCGAACGTCCGCGCCAGCGCGTTCTGCTCGGACGCCGTGGCGGAGAACACGTTGTTCGAGTTCACCACGAGGTCGTGCAGCAGGCCCTGGCGCTCGGTGAGCGCGTGGAAGACCACGCCCGTGTTCTTGACGAAGTTCTGCAGGTCCGTGCTCTGGCGGTCGAGCACACCCAGGACGCCGGCGCCGTCCTCGGCGAAGCCCTGGAGGTTGCCGATCGCGTCGTTCAGGTCCTGGCCGCGGCCGCCGTTGATCGCCTGTGCCGACTGCTGCACCCACTGCCGGAACGCCTTGCGTGTCGACGGGTCGAACGCGCTCAGGATCTCGTCGAGCTGGACGGTGGGCTCGACCTGCGTATCGGCGAGGCGTCCGCCGTCGGCCAGCTTCGCGGTGTGCGCGTCGCCGGGCGCCAGCTCCACGTAGGTCTCGCCGAGCAGCGTCTTCTGCCGCAGGATCGCCTTGGTGTCCTTCGGGATCGGCGAGTAGGCCTTCTGGAGATCGATCGTCGCGAGCGTGCGCGAGCCGCCCTTGTCGAGCGAGAGCTTCACGACCTTGCCCACGTTCACGCCCGCGATGCGCACGTCCGCCTGCGTGGGCAGCGTGGTGGCCTCGGGGAACGCGACCTTGAACTCGTAGCCCTTCGGCTTCAGCGGCACCGGGCCGCCGAACGAGACCCACAGGAAGAGCAGGATCCCGACGCACGAGAACGAGAACACGATCATCGCGAGGATGCGACCGACGCTTGGCGCCTGCTTGACCATCTAGTTGCTCAACCCCCCGCAGAACTTCTGGTCGGTCAGCACGCTCGACAGCGGGCCGTACAGCGCGTCCGCCGCGCCGTCGGTCTGGTCGAGGGCGGCATGGATGCTGTTGCAGGTCATGTTGAAGATCGCGCGCCGGAACGGGCCCTGGGCGTCGGAGGTCGAGAAGACCGACTGGCTGTTCTCGATGACCCAGGCCAGCCAGTACAGGTAGCCCTTCTGCTGGTTGAGCTCGGCCTGCGAGCACTGGCCGTGCTGCTCGCAGTCGGAGCTGATGCCCGCCTTGCCGGCCGGGTTGTACGCGCCGATGTTGAAGAAGCGGTTGAGCTCGTGGAAAGCGGTGCTGAGGTCCGGCACCGCGCGCGCGAGGTTGATCGACGCGGGCTCCAGGCTCTGGCGCACGTACGGCCGAGCGGTCTGGACGAACGGGCGGATCTGCTTCTGGGTGATCGGCGCCGCCTCCTTCACGAACGGGAGCACCTTCTTGTTCGCGGTGTTGAGCTCGCGGACGGCGGGCCGCAGCGAGTCGAGGCTCGGCCCGAGCACCTGCGCCATCGTGTTGACCTTGCCGAGCGTGGTCTGCGTCTGGTTCAGCGCGCCCGGCAGCTTGGCCACGGCACTGGAGATGTTCTGGTTCTCGTTGGCGAACGACTGGAGCACCGCGTTGCCGGCCGAGACCAGGTTCGCGATCTGGTGGTCCTTGTCCGCCAGCTCCGCCGTGAGCTGCCCGTAGTTGTGGACGAGCCGCTGCAGGTTCTGCCGGCGCTCGGCGATCGCCTTGGTCACGCGCGCGAGGTCCTGGTGGGTCGGGCCAAGCGCCTTGAAGGTCGCGCGCAGGTCGTTCGAGCGCCCCTTCAGGCCGTTGCCGAGGCCGTTCAGCAGGAGCTGGAGGTAGCCGCGCGTGTCGCTGTCCAGCGAGCTCAGGATCTCGTCCTGGTTCACGTCCGGCGCCGTGTTGTTCAGCGCGATCGTGCCGTTCTTCTGCATCGGCGGCGCGGCCTGGGTGCCCGGGTCGAGCTCCACGAACATGTCCTTCAGGCCGGTCTTCGGACGCAGGAACGCCGACGCGTCGGCGTGGATCATCTTGCGGTACTTCTGGTCGATGTCCATGCGGACGACCGCGTGGCCGTTCTGGAGCTTCACCCCGCCGATGTCGCCCACACGCACTCCGGCCACGCGCACGGTCTGGCCCTGGCCGGGAATCACCGCCTGAGCGGTGGTGAAGTCGGCGTTCACCGGGAACGGCTTGCTCTGGATCAGCGGGAAGCGGAAGCGCTCGTGGGACAGGATGTAGCCCGACACGCCGAGCGCGAGCACGACCAGCGCGCAGATCGCCATGAAGTCGCCGAGGTGCTTTCGGATCGCCGTTTTCACTTGCCAGTCTTCAGGTCGACGAGGTTGGGGCCGTCCCACTTCAGGCCGAGCGCCTTGGCGATCTCGTCCTGCTGCTTGAAGTCGGGGTTCACGAGCGGATCGACGATCGGCAGGCCCTGCTTCTGCCGCTTGAACATCGACTGGATGCGCTGCGCGATCAGGACGCCGTTCTCGTGCAGCTTCCGGATGTCCGGCGCCATCTTGGTCGGGTCCACGATCGGCGTCTGAGTGGTCTGGTCGATCAGGCCGCTCGTGGCGAGCTGCGTGGGCGCGTGCAGGTCGGGCGCCTGCTGGGTCTCGCAGGGCACGCCCGGCCGGTCGACCGGGCGGCTGCTCGGCTTCGCCGGGCGCGTGGCCTCGATCGGGTACGGCGACTGGCCGAAGATCTGCTCGCCCGCGCCGTCGGTCTGCGCGACGGTGAACGGACCGGCGCCGACCTCGACGTGGAACATGCCGGAGTTCGAGTCGTTCGTCCGGCTCTCGCCGGCCAGGCCCACGAGGGCGCGCGGCGCCTGCTTGTAGAACTGGTCGGAGTTCGCCGGGAAGTCGGGATCCGGGATCTTCGACATCGCGAACGGCAGCAGCACGTTGTTCGTGCACGAGCTGAGCTGGCGCGTCTGGTCGAGCAGCGGGATCGCGTCGTGGTTCAGCTTCGCGAGCGACGGGATCG
>DATNBJ010000183.1:0-12105 GCA_035572055.1 Thermoleophilaceae bacterium
CGTCGCGATAGTCGAGGCCCACCACGAACCCGATCGACACCTTGTCCTCGCCCATCGGGTAGATGAAGCTGCCGCCGAACTCGCGGTACTTGGCCTGCGGCCGCAGCGGCCAGCCCATCGTGTGCACGACCTTCTCGAGCGGCTTCGGCACCTCCCAGATCTCCTTGACGCCGAGCTCCCACTGCGGCGGGTCCTTCGGCGACAGGCCGAAGTGGCTGATCGCCGCGCCGGTCAGGTGACCCTGCGTGCCCTCCGACAAGACGGTGGCCTTGGCGATCACGTCGGACCCGGGCTCGAAGTTCGACAGCTCCGCGCCGTCGCGGTCGCGGCCCTTGTCCCCCGTTCGGACGCCCACCACCTTGCCGCCGTCCACGAGCAGCTTGGTACCCGCGTTCTCCGGCAGGATGTAGACGCCCGCCTCCTCGGCCTGGCCCGCGAGCCAGCGGCCGAGCTGCGCGACCGACACCACGTGGCTGCCGTGGTTCTTGAACGGCGGCGGCGTGGGGATCCGCAGCGCCCGGTTCTTCCCGGTCATCAGGTAGACCGCTTCCTTGTCCACCGGCCCGAACGTCGGCCAGTCGGACTCGTCGAGGTCCGGGAACAGCTCCTTGAACGCCGACGGCCGCATGATGCCGCCGGACAGGAGGTGCGAACCGGGCGTCTTACCCTTCTCGATCAGCGCCACCGGCACTTCGCCCAGGCTCTCGGAGAGCTGCGGCTCGGTCTCGAGCAGCTGCATCAGCCGGATCGCGCACGACAGGCCGGCGGGCCCGCCGCCGACTATCGCCACGCCTACCTCGATCCGCTCGTCCTCGGGATCGGTGGGCGGGCCGACGAACTCCTTCGAGGAGTCGACGGGCGGCGGGAACTGGATCGGGGCGACGGACATCGGTGCTTAACCGCCCTTCTTGGCCTTGATCGCCTCGGTGAGCTTGGGGACGATCTTGTTCAGGTCGCCCACCACGCCGAGGTCGGAGAACTCGAAGATCGGCGCGTTCGGGTCCTTGTTGATCGCGACGATGTTCTCGGAGTTCTGCATGCCGACCTTGTGCTGGATCGCGCCGGAGATGCCCACCGCGAGGTAGAGCTTCGGCGCCACGGTCTTGCCCGTCTGCCCGATCTGGGCGGCGTACGGGTACCAGCCGGCGTCGACCACCGCGCGGGTGGCGGCAACAGCGCCGCCGAGCGCGTCGGCGAGGTCCTCGGCCAGCTTGAAGCCCTCGGCCTTGCCGAGACCGCGGCCGCCGCCGACCAGCAGGTCGGCGTCCTCGATGTTCACGTCGGCGCCGCGCTGCTCGCCGCGCTGGACGATCGTGGCCCTGGTCGAGAAATCCGACAGCGACACGTCGACGTCCTCGACCTGGGCCGAGGCGCCGTTGCCGGCGTCCTGGATCTCGAACGCGTTGAGGCGGCCGATGATGATCCCGACGTCGCCCGTGTAGTCCACATCGACGATCGCCGAGTCCTGGAGGATCGGCCGCTCGGCCACGAGCTTGCCGTCCTGGACCTTGACCGCGGTGACCTCCATGGTCACGCCGGCGCCGAGGCGGGCGGTGAGTCCCGCGCCGATCTCGAAGCCGAGCAGTCCGCCGCCGAAGAGCGCGTACCTGTAGCCGTTGTCCTGGATCAGCTTGGCCATGACGTCGACCACCGGCTGTGCCAGGCCCTCCGGCGCCTTCGCGCGCCACACCTTCGACGCCCCGTAGTTGCCGAGCGAGGCGCAGAGGTCGTCGCTCAGGTCGTCGCCGCCGACGACGACCGCGTGGGCCTCGCCGCCCAGCTCCTTCGCCAGCTTGCCCGCCTCGGAGACGGCGCCAAGCGAGTTCTTGTTGAACTCGCCCTCGTAGTGAAGAACGTAGGTGAGGATGCTCATGCCAGCAGCTTCCTTTCCTCGAGCCAGGACACGATCTTCTGGACGGTCTCGTCCGTGTCCTCGTCCTCGATGATCTCGCCGGCCTGCTTCTCGGGCGGCGGGTTGATCGAGAGCACCGCCGTGCGCGAGCCCTGCTCGCCCACCTGGGAGGCGTCGATGCCGACGTCGCCCGCGGCCTTCGAGTCGAGCTGCTTCTTCTTCGCGCCCATGATCGCCTTGAGCGACGGGTAGCGCGGCTCGTTGATGGCGTCGCCGACCGAGATCACGGCCGGGAGCCCGACGTCGACGGTGTCGTAGCCGTACTCGGCCTGGCGCTCGCAGCGCAGCGAGTCGCCCGACACGTCGATTTTGATCACCTGCGTGAGCGACGGCATCTCGAGGTGGTCGGCGACCACCGCGCCGATCGTGTAGCACTCGCCGTCGTCCGACTGCTGGCCCAGGAGGACCAGGTCGGGGCTCTCGCTCTTCAGGACCTGAGCGAGCGCATAGCCGGTGGCACAAACGTCCGAACCGGCAAGCGCGTCGTCGGTGAGGTGGACGGAGCGGTCGGCGCCCAGCGACACGGCCTTGTGGAGCGCGCGAACCGCGCTCTCCGGCCCCATCGTCACCGCGACGATCTCCTCGACCTCCACCGCGCCGCCCTCGCGAATCTGCATGGCGGCCTCGATGGCGTGAGTGTCAAAGGGGTTCAGGTTCTTCTCGCCGCTTCGGTCGAGGCGCTTGGATCCCTGGTCCATGCGCTTCTCGACGGCGGCGTCCGGGACCTCTTTGACCAGGACGCAAATCTTCAAGTCTGGCTCCTTCGATCGGTACTGCTAGCTGCCCGGAGAGGCAGTTTACCCAGTTGACTGACGAGTCAATCGCCAGTTCCCACGGCCTCCCGGATGAAGTCGATGATCTGCTGGGTGGATGCCCCGGGCGTGAACACCTCGGATACGCCGAGCTGTTTCAGCTCTGGAATGTCCTCCGAGGGGATGGTCCCGCCGACCGTGATCACGATGTCCTCGAGCCCCTCCTGCTTGAGCAGCTCGACCACCCGTGGGACCAGCGTCATGTGGGCGCCGGACAGGATCGAGAGACCGATCGCGTCCGCATCCTCCTGCACCACCGTCGCGACGATCTGCTCCGGGGTCTGATGGAGGCCCGTGTAGATGACCTCCATGCCGGCATCGCGAAGCGCGCGGGCGATGATCTTCGCGCCGCGGTCATGTCCGTCGAGGCCGGGCTTCGCCACGACCACACGGATCTTGCGCCCGCCACCGGATGCACGGGCCTGTGTCTGAGGACTGCCCTCCAAGAGGGCGCGGAGTCTAATGCCCTGCGCTTGCCGTGGGCGGGGGTGTTGTGTGGATCCTTTCCCAGGCAGTCAGCTCCGCTGACTGGAGCTCCTGGAAAAGGACCACACAACACCCCCGCACCAGCCGCGCTGGGGCACTGAGAAGCTTTGGCCGCAAAAGCTTTCCCGGCTACCGCGAACGTTCTCGGCGGCCGACGGTGAGTTCCTCTTCCAGGAGCTCCCGACGGCGAAGCCGGCGGCCTGGAAGAGGAAGCTCACCGTCGGGCGCCAACAGCAAACGCCGGGGCGGACGGGGAGGCGCCCCACCCCGGCTACTTGACGACGACCTTCATCCGCATCTGCGTCGGGTGGATCGTGCAGATCACGGTGAAGGTGCCTCGCTTGTTGAACTTGTGCGAGTAGGTGCCGCTGCTCTTGTCACCCGAGTGGAAGTGGCCCTTCGAGGAGGTCACGTTGTGGTCGCTGGTCGTGCGCACCCAGCGCCAGGTGACCTTCTGGCCCTTCTTGATCGTCACCTTGCTCGTGGAGAAGAAGTTGTCCTTGACGGAGACCTTCTTGGTGGCGGCGAACGCCTGCGCGGCGAGGATGCCGGCGATTGTCAGCGAGGCTACGGCGAGTAGTACGAGGAACTTCCTTCGCATGGGCAGGCGCTTTCTTTCCGAGGGGCTCAAGAGCAGTAGACGACGGGGTTCGGCGGATTCTTCCGTTCTAGGGACTAGGGACTAGGCACTGAGCCCTAGAACACGGGAGTTTCCGTATAGGTTCCGAAAACCGTCTGTAAAGACTCGACGATCTCGCCCTCGGTGGCGTGCGCGCGGGCGGCGTCGAGGAGCGGATCCATCAGGTTCTGGTCGCCGGCCGCCGCGGCCGTCAACGCGGCGAGGCTCGCTTCGACCGCCTCGCCGTCGCGCTTCGCGCGGGCCGCCTGAACGCGCTCGACCTGCTTCTGCTCGAGCGCGGGGTCGATGCGCAGGATCTCGAGCGGCGCGTCGTCGAGCACCTGGTAGCGGTTCACGCCGACGACGATGCGCTTGCCGTCGTCGACCTGCTGCTGGTAGTTGAACGACGCGTCCGCGATCTCCCGCTGCGGGAAGTTCTGCTTGATCGCATCGACCATGCCGCCGAGCTGGTCGATCCGAGCGAAGTACTCGTACGCCGCCTCCTCCATGCGGTCGGTGAGCGCCTCGATGAAGTAGGCGCCGCCCAGCGGGTCGATCGTGTTCGTGACGCCGGTCTCGTGGGCGATGATCTGCTGGGTGCGCAGCGCGATCCGCACCGCCTCCTCGGTGGGCAGCGCGAGCGCCTCGTCGTAGGAGTTGGTGTGCAGCGATTGGGTGCCGCCGAGCACCGCCGCCAGAGCCTCGATCGCCGTGCGCACCACGTTGTTGAGCGGCTGCTGCGCGGTGAGCGACACGCCCGCGGTCTGCGAGTGGAAGCGCATCAGCAGCGAGCGCTCCGACTTCGCACCGTAGGTGTCGCGAAGCTCCTTCGCCCAGATCCGGCGCGCCGCGCGGTACTTCGCGATCTCCTCGAAGAAGTCGATGTGCGCGTTGAAGAAGAACGAGAGGCGCGGCGCGAAGTCGTCGATGTCGAGGCCGCGATCGAGCGCCTGCTCGATGTAGGTGAAGCCGTCCTTAAGCGTGAACGCCAGCTCCTGCTGGGCGGTCGAGCCGGCCTCGCGGATGTGGTAGCCGCTGATCGAGATCGGATGCCACCTCGGCATCCGCTGCGCGCAGAACTCGATCATGTCGGTGACCAGGCGCATGGCCGGGTCGATCGGGAAGCACCACTCCTTCTGGGCGATGTACTCCTTGAGGATGTCCGTCTGGATCGTGCCCGCGAGCTGCTCGGGACCGACGCCCTGGTTCTCCGCCGCCACGACGTAGAACGCGAGCATGATCGCCGCGGGCGCGTTGATGGTCATCGACACCGAGACCTCGCCCATCGGGATGCCGCGGAAGAGCGTCTCCATGTCGTCGAGCGAGTCGATCGCCACGCCCTCGCGGCCCACCTCGCCGAGCGAGCGCGGATGGTCCGAGTCGTGGCCCATGAGCGACGGCATGTCGAAGGCGGTGCTCAGTCCCGTCTGCCCGTGGTCGAGCAGGTAGCGGAAGCGCTCGTTCGTCTCCTCGGCGGTGCCGAAGCCTGCGAACTGGCGCATCGTCCAGAGGCGGCCGCGGTACATCGACGGGTAGACGCCGCGGGTGTAGGGGAACTCGCCGGGGAAGCCGATCCGCTCCGGCGCCGACAGGTCGTCCGCCGTGTAGAGCGGGGCGATCGGCTCATCCGACATCGTGCTGAAGAGCGCGTCGCGCTCGGGCGTCTGCTCGAACTTGTCCCGGTACCAGCGCTCGGCGTCGGTGAGCGCTCGTGGTGCGGTCGCCATGCCCTGAGTCTAAGTGGACATACTGTCGGCGTCCGTGGCCAGCGCGTTCGTCACAGGCGGCTCAGGGTTCATCGGCAGGCGGCTGATCAGGCGGCTCGTGGCCGAGGGCTGGACCGTGCGGGCGCTGGCGCGCAGCGATCGCTCCGCCGGGCTGGTGGCAGATGCCGGCGCCGAGGCGGTGCGCGGGGATCTGACCGACGCGGCGTCGCTGCGTGAGGGCGCGAGCGGCTGCGAGCTCGCCTTCCACGCGGCCGCCGAGGTGGGCGACTGGGGCACGCGCGAGCGCTTCGAGCGCGTGAACGTGCAGGGCACGAAGGACGTGATCGCGGCGTGCCGTGGCGCGGGCGTGCGCCGCCTCGTGCACGTGGGCACGGAGGCTGCGCTGCTCGCCGGCCAGCCGCTGGTGAACGTGGACGAGACGGCGCCGCTGCGGCCCGACTCGCCCGTGCTCTACTGCTCGACCAAGGCGAAGGCCGAGCAGGCGGTGCGCGACGCCAATGCCGACGGGCTCGAGACGGTGGTCGTGCGGCCGCGCTTCGTGTGGGGACCCGACGACACCGTGCTGCTGCCGAACCTGATCGAGCTCGTGAAGAAGGGGCGCTTCGCCTGGGTCGGCGGCGGCCGGCAGCTGACCGCGACCGCGCACGTGGACAACGTCGTGGAGGGCCTCTGGCTCGGAGCCACCCGCGGCGCGCCCGGCGGCGTCTACTTCGTCACCGACGGCGAGCCGGTCGAGTTCCGCGAGATGGTCACGCGGATGCTGGCCACGGCCGGCGTCGAGGCGCCGGACAAGAACGTGCCGGCGCCGGTGGCGCGCGCGGGCGCAGCGCTCAGCGAGACGCTCTGGCGGCTGCTGCCCCTGCGCGGCCACCCGCCTATAACCCGCTTCGCCGTGTGGGTGTCGTCGCTCGAGTGCACGATCGACATCTCACGGGCCCGCAGCGAACTGGGCTACCAGCCGCCGCGGACCCGCGATGAAGGCCTGGCCGCGCTCGGCTAGGGCCCGCAGATCGTGTACATGGTGAACGACACGGACTGACCGCTGTTGTTGACGAGGTCGACCTCCCAGTTGTTGGCGCCGCTGGGCCCGTCCACGGTTGCGGCCAGCCCGGCGAGGGCCGACGGACTGACCGTGTAGCCGCCGCTGATCAGAGTGGGGAACGCCGAGCTGGTGCAGGTTTCGACCAGGCTCGCCACCTCCCCACTGGGGAGGGTGACGGGACCGAACGTGTTCACCTGCTTCGCGGTGGGGCCGGCCGGGCCGGTGGCGCCCGCCGGGCCGGTCGCGCCCGCCGGGCCGGTCGCGCCCGCCGGGCCGGTCGCGCCGTCGTCACCCTTCGGCCCGCGGGGACCGGTCGGGCCGGTCGGGCCAGGGGTGCCCGCGCCGGACGGCCCGGTCGCGCCGGTGTCGCCCTTGGGACCCTTCGGGCCGGTCGGACCCGGCAGCCCCGGTGCGCCGGGCTGACCCTTCTCGTTCCAGGTGACCACGTTGTCGCGCCGCAGGCAGCGCGGCGTCGAGCTCGAATTCACCTTCACGTTGTAAAGGGCGCCGACCGCGTGGTTCAGGCAGCCCTTGAACGTGTCGCCGGACGAGCTACTCGTCGCGAGGGCGGCGGCAGCGCCGCCGCCCGCGATGACCGCTACGGACGCACTGGCAACGACCGCGCGGCGTGGGATCCGCGGAAAATTCACGTCCCGATTCCTTTCTGCTCCTGACCGTGTGCAGGCGATCGGAGCGACGCATGTGCGAGTCGGTCGAGCTCACCCGAGCGAGCCGACCTCGATCACCCTACGCGTGCGAACGCTGACGCGCCAGCAACGCCATCGCCGCCGGCGGACCCGGCCCGGACCGGTGTCACCCTTCGGACCCTTCGGCCTGGCGCAGGGCGCTCACTGGACGGTCACATCCCAAATCCGGCTCGTCCTAATACATACGTCCAGTTCTGTTTTGTGGCCCGGGTTTGGAGGAACCACTGGCATGCGGGACGACCGCGAACGGATTCAGCGGCCATGCGGACAGCACACAACACGAACGACGGAAGGGGGGCGCTCCGCGCGTCACGCAACGCCCTCCGGCACACCCTCCACGCCACGACCCTCCAGCTCGACCCCTCCACGCGCAGTGCCTCCCTCCACCGCAGCAACCCCCTCCGACTCATGACCCACTACCGGCGGATCCTCCAGGACGGTGCCGCTCCCTTCACGGCACAACCGCTCGCAGCACAACCCTCCACCGCAGTGCAGCCCTCCACCGCATACCCCTAGCCAGACCCGACCGCAGGACACACCCTCCAGCAGGATCACGCGCCAGCCCTCCGGCGCACTTCGTAGGCCCGGCACCCCCCAACCCTCCAGGGTGCCGGGCTTACGCGTTCATCGAAAGCGCTTCAGGCCCTTGCGCGGCAGCAGGCGAGCCGCCGCGTAACCGCCACCGCCACCCACCAGAGCAACGCCGGTGGCCCACGCGCCGATGCGCAGGCGGCGGCCGAGCTTGTCGAAGCGCATGATCTGCCAGCCCTCCTCGCGGGCCACGCGCTCGAGGGCGGCGTCCGGGTTGACCGCCACCGGGTGGCCCACGGCCCGCATCATCGGGAGGTCGGACTCGGAGTCGGAGTAGGCGTAGGACTCGGTGAGGTCGATGCCGCGCTCCGCCGCCACCTCGCGGATCGCCTCGGCCTTGCCCTCGCGGTAGGTGAACGGGCCCGCCGGCCTCCCGGTGTAGATGCCGTCGCGCACCTCTGAGCGTGTGCCGATGCCGCCGTCGAAGTTGAGCACGTGGGCGAGCATCCCGGCCATCTCCTGGGACGCCGCGGTGACGATGAACACCGGGCGGCCGGCGTCCTGGTGCTCCCACGCCACGGCCAGCATCTGCGGGTAGAGCCGGGGAAGCACGCGGGCGAGGACATCGGGCGTCAGCCGGGCCAGATCCACCACGCGCTGGCCGGAGATCGACTCGGAGATGCGCTCGCGCAGCTCGCCGATCCCCTCGTCGGTGCTCCCCTCCAGGCGGAACTTGATGTTCGCCCAGACGTCGCGCGCGAGCTGGCGCCGGCTCATCATCCCGCGCCGGTAGGCCACGCGCCCGAACTGGAACGCGCTGGACCCTTCCATCAGCGTCTTGTCCAGGTCGAAGAAGGCAGCCGGACGCGCCATGCCTTCGCTGTCCGGCGTCCTCGGATCTTGGCTTGCCGCTAGCAAGCCTTCGACCCTGCGTCCTTGGCCGCCATGGCCTGGACGCGCCCGAGGCGCACCCGGCCTACCCGCCGTTGACTTCGACGATCACCGCGTCGCCCTGGCCGCCGCCGGAGCAGATGGCAGCCACGCCGAGCCCGCCGCCGCGGCGGCGCAGCTCGTTCACGAGCGTCATCAGGATGCGGGCGCCGCTGGCGCCGATCGGGTGACCGAGGGCGATCGCGCCACCATTCACGTTCACCTTCGACTCGTCCACGCCGAGCATGCGAACGGAGTTGATCGCCACCGAGGCGAACGCCTCGTTGATCTCGAACAGATCGATGTCGTCGAGCGACAGCCCGGCCTTCTCGAGCGCGGCCTTCGTGGCGTTCGCCGGCGTTCGAGCGAGGTACGGGAAGTCGTCGGCGACCGCGGCCTGGGCCACGATCGTGGCGAGCGCCGGGCGGCCGTTGGCCTTCGCCCACTCGTCGGAGGCGAGCACCAGCGCACCCGCGCCGTCGTTCACTCCGGGCGAGTTGCCGGCGGTGTGGCTGCCCTCCTTGCCCACGAGGCCCGGGAGCTTGGCCAGCGCCTCGAGGCTCGACTCGCGGCGCGGAGCCTCGTCGATCTCGACCACGGTGTCGCCCTTCTTCGAGCTGATCGTGACCGGGGTGATCTCCTCGGGCAGGCGGCCGGCGTCGGTGGCCTCGATCGCCAGCGTGTGGCTGCGCAGGGCGAACTTGTCGAGGTCGGGGCGCGTGAGCTCGAGCTCATCGCCCACCTCGGTGGCCTCGGCGAACATCTGCTTGCCGCTGAAGGGGTTGGTCAAGCCGTCGTGGACCATCGCGTCGAGTGCCTTGGCGTCGCCCATGCGGTAGCCGAAGCGCGCGTCCTTCAGCAGGTAGGGGGCCTTCGACATCGACTCCATGCCGCCCGCCACCGCGACGTCGAGATCGCCGGCGCGCACGGCCTGGTCGATCACTCCGGCCGAGCGGATGCCCGACGCGCAGACCTTGTTGATGGTCTCGCTCGAGACCTCCTTCGGGATGCCCCCCTTGATCTGGGCCTGGCGGCTGGGGATCTGTCCCTGGCCCGCCTGGAGCACCTGGCCGAAGACGACGTGCTGCACCTGGTCCGGTGCTACCTCGGACCTCTCGAGGGCGGCCTTGATGGCTATTCCGCCAAGTTCTGTGGCGTCGAGTGTCGAGAGCGCACCGCCCATTTTCCCGAATGGGGTGCGCGCTGCGCCGAGGATCACGGTCTTTGGCATGTGCTCTTTGTCTCCCGGGTCGTAGAGGGTCTCGAACTCTAGCTTTGCCCCATTTCATAGACTGCCGCCAGCGATGGGAGAGGTTGGGGTAACCGTCCGCCGGGGGGCGCCCGGAGAAACCGATGCCGACACTCGGGTGGTCGGCCTGTTCGAGGGCGACAAGCTCGACGAGCCGGAGCTGCAGGGGCTCGTCGACTCGGGCGAGGCGAAGGGCAGCCTGAAGAAGGTCGCCGTCACGCACGTGGGCGGCAAGCGCGTGATCGTGGCGGGCCTCGGCAAGCGCGATGACTTCACCGCCGAGAAGGCCCGGGTGGCCGCCGCGGCGGCCGCCGGCCGCGCGTCCGAGATCGGCGCCAAGTCCCTCTCCTGGGCCAGTCCGACCCCCGACGTTGCGGGTGCCCTCGTGGAGGGCACGCTCCTCAAGCTCTACAAGTTCGACCGCTACAAGTCGAAGAAGGACGACGACTCGGACTCCGACGGCCTGAAGTCGCTCGAGATCTCGTCCGCGGACGCCGACGTGGCGGAGGCCGTGGACCGTGCGCGGGTCGGGGTCGAGGCGCAGAACCGCACGCGCGATCTCCAGAACCTGCCGGGCAACGTGGCCACGCCCGAGTTCCTCGCGGCGCGGGCGCGGGAGCTGGCGAACGGCCACTCCGCGCTTTCGTTCGAGAGCTTCGGCCGCGATGCCATCCGCGACATGGGCATGGGCGCCTTCACCGCCGTCGCGCAGGGCACTTACGAGGAGCCGCAGCTCATCGTGCTGCGCTACTCGCCCTCGGACGCCGCCGGCCCGCACCTGTCGCTCGTGGGCAAGGCCGTGACCTTCGACACCGGCGGCATCTCGATCAAGCCCGCCGGAAAGATGCACGAGATGAAGTTCGACATGTCCGGCGGCGCGGCGGTGCTCGAGGCGATGGACGCGATCGCCGCTCTCGAGCTGCCGGTGAAGGTCACGGCGATCGTGCCCTCCACGGAGAACATGCCGAGCGGCCGCTCGATGAGGCCGGGCGACATCGTGACCGCCATGAACGGCACCACGATCGAGATCAACAACACCGACGCCGAGGGCCGGCTGATCCTGGCCGACGCTCTCTGTTACGCCGTGGACCAGGGCGCCGAGCGGATCGTGGACATCGCCACCCTGACCGGCGCGATCGTGATCGCGCTCGGGTCCACCTACGCCGGGTTGTTCGCCAACGACGACGACTGGTACGCGCAGGTGGAGGCGGCCGGTGCGGCGGCGGGCGAGCGTGGCTGGCGGATGCCGCTCGATCCCGAGTACCTCGAGCTGACCAAGGGGCAGTACGCCGACCTCACCAACGCGTCCGAGGCGCGCAAGGCGCCCTCGAGCTACGCGGGCGAGTTCCTGCGCCAGTTCGTGAACGACACGCCCTGGGTCCACATGGACATCGCGGGCACGGCCTGGAACACCGCCGCTCCCTACGTGGGCAGCGGCGCGTCCGGCTGGGGCACGCGCACCTTCATCGAGCTGGCCTCGAAGCTGAGCTAGGCGGCGGGCCCCCGGTCGGGGCGTACCCGCTAGGTCGAGTTGCTCAACGGGTCGCGGTAGACCGGCTTCGCCCACGGTGGCGTGATGCTGTCGAACTCCGGCGCCGCCCTCTGGTCGACCGACTCGAGCGGCACCAGCGTCAGATCCGCGCTCACGGTGGTTCGCTCGTGCACGTCCACGCCGGGGTACGCCGGCGACTTGACCTCGTAGCTCCCCGACACGAACGGCAGCGAGCCCTCCAGGCGCACGCCGCGCAGGCTCGTGCGCAGCGGGATGTGGCCCGCGTGGCTGCCGCGTGACACGCGGGTCCAGCCGGTCCAGTCGCCCCACTGGTTGTGGCACTGGCTCTGCTTGCACCACTGGTAGCCCTTGTGGGCGGTGGCGCGCACGGACACCTCGCCCCCCGGGTCGATTCGGACCTGGTAGCCCTCCCAGTCGTCGTTGTGGAAGCCCGGGTAGCGCCACTTCCCGGTGACGAGCCGCGAGATCAGCCGCACGCCCGGCGGCGAGTACTTGAACAGCTTGTCCGAGCCCGCCCAGGTGGTGTTCGAGTCCGGGTAGTAGAGCCAGTACTGGATGAAGGTCGAGCCGTCCGCGT
>DATNBJ010000184.1:0-6609 GCA_035572055.1 Thermoleophilaceae bacterium
CAGCGTGTTCAACGACAAGTACTCGGAGGGCTACCCCGGCAAGCGCTACTACGAGGGCCAGCAGGTGATCGACCAGCTCGAGCCGCTGGCCACCGGGCGTGCCGAGAAGCTGTTCGGCGTCGACCACGCGAACGTGCAGCCCTACTCCGGCTCGCCCGCGAACCTCGCGGTGTACATGGCCTTCCTCGAGCCGGGCGACACGGTGATGGGCATGGCGCTGCCGATGGGAGGCCACCTCACGCACGGCTGGAACGTGTCGGCCACCGGCAAGTGGTTCCGCTCGGTGCAGTACGGCGTGCGGCCGGACACGGGCACCGTTGACCTGGACGAGGTGCGCCAGCTCGCCCAGGCCGAGCGGCCGAAGCTGATCTGGTGTGGCGGCACCGCCATCCCGCGCACGATCGACTTCGAGGGCTTCGCCGAGATCGCGCGCGAGGTCGACGCCGTGCTGGCGGCGGACATCGCGCACATCGCCGGCCTGATCGCGGGCGGCGTGCACCCCTCCCCCGTCGGCCACGCCGAGGTGATCTCCACCACCACGCACAAGACGCTGCGCGGCCCCCGCGGCGCGATGGTGATGTGCGACGAGAAGCACGCGAGCGCGGTGGACCGCGCGGTGTTCCCCGGCCTCCAGGGCGGCCCGCACAACCACACCACGGCGGGCATCGCGGTGGCGCTGCGCGAGGCGCTCGAGCCGGGCTTCGCGGACTACGCGGAGAAGATCGTGGCGAACGCGAAGGCGCTGGCCGCGGCGCTGTCGGAGCGCGGCTTCGACCTCGTCTCGGGTGGCACCGACAACCACCTGATCCTGATCGACCTGACGAGCAAGGGCGTGCCGGGCAAGCCGGCCGCGCAGGCGCTCGACCGCGCGCGCCTCGTGACCAACTACAACACGGTGCCGTTCGACCCGCGCAAGCCGTTCGACCCCTCGGGCCTGCGGATCGGCACCCCGGCGGTGGCCACGCGCGGCATGGGCGAGGCCGAGATGGAGCTGATCGCGGGCTGGATCGACGCCGGCGTGGAGGCCGCGAAGAGCGAGGACGAGGCGGCGCTCGAGCGCATCGCGGGCGAGGTTCGCGAGCTGGCTGCGGCCTTCCCCATCCCGGTCTGAGACGACCTCCTAGTTGCGGACGTCCGCGCGGGCGTGTAGAAACCCGGCCTCAACGCCGTGGATGTCCAGGGGCTTTCATCCATACCGCTGTTCTCCTCGCTTCCAGAGGACGCGCTGCGCAAGCTCGCGTTCTGGACGAGCGAGCTGAGCGTCTCCGAGGGCAAGCACCTGGTCGAGGAGGGCGACTACGCGTACGACCTCTTCATCATCCAGGACGGCACCGCCGAGGTTCAGCACGACGGCCAGAAGGTTGCCGAGCTCGGCCCCGGCGACTTCTTCGGTGAGATGGGCGTGCTGAAGAACGAGCAGCGCAACGCCACCGTGGTGGCGAAGACCCCGATGCGGCTCCTCACGCTCTCCCACTGGGACGTGAAGCGCCTGCGCAAGACGGCGCCCGAGGTGCTCGAGCAGCTCCAGGGCGTCTTCGAGCAGCGCCAGAACTAGCTCCCTGAGTACGCTCCACTCGTGTCTGTCGAGACCGAGGAGGAGCTACAGGCGCTGAAGGCCGTCGGGCGGCTCGTGGCCGAGGCGATCCGCGCGATGCGGCGCGCCGTGCGGCCCAACACCACCACGCTCGAGCTCGACGCGATCGCGGGCAAAGTGTTCCGCCGCGCGGGCGCCCGCTCGGGACCGCAGCTCGACTACGACTTTCCCGGCGTGACGTGCATCAGCGTGAACGACGAGGCGGTGCACGGCATCCCCGGCAAGCGCCGGCTGCGCGAGGGCGACCTCGTGAAGCTCGACGTGACCGCCGAGCTCGACGGCTTCTACGCCGACTCGTGCGTGTCGGTGAGCGTGGGCCGCCCGCGGCGCGAGGTGGCGGACCTGACCAGCGCGTCCGAGCGCGCGCTGGCCGGCGGTCTCGACGTGGCTCGCGCGGGAGCCCCGCTGAACGCGATCGGCGCCGTGATCGAGCGCACCGTGCAGGACGCCGGCTTCTCCGTGTGTGCCGAGCTGATCGGCCACGGCATCGGCCGCAAGATCCACGAGCCCCCGGACGTGCCGAGCTACTTCGATCCCGAGCTGACCCAGCCGCTCACGGACGGGCTGGTGCTCACGGTCGAGCCGATCATCGCGTCGGGAAATGGCCGCGTGCGCGGGTCGCGCGACGGCTGGACCGTCCGTACCGCCGACGGCTCGACCTCGGCCCACTTCGAGCACACGATCGTGGTGCGCGAAGGCGCGCCGCTGATCCTGACGACCCTCTAGTGCGCGTATCCGAAGTCACCGAGTTCGGCGGACCGGAGGTGCTGCGCGAAGCCGAATGGCCCGACCCGGTGCCGGCCGACGGCGAGGTGCTGGTGCGCATCCACGCGGCCACGATCAATCCGTCCGACCTCGCGACGCGCGCCGGGCTCGCGCGTAAGCGAATGCCCGACCTCGAGCCGCCGTTCCTGCTCGGCTGGGACCTGGCGGGCGAGGTCGACGGCGAGCGCGTGGTGGGCATGGTCCCGTTCGGCCGGATCGGCGGGCGTGCGGGCACCTACGGCGAGCTGGTCGCCGCCGATCCCGCCTGGCTGGCCCCGCTCGGCGACGACGTCGACTTCGTCACGGGCGCCACGCTGCCGCTGAACGCGCTCACCGCGCGCCACTGCATCGACCTGCTGGCTGCCGAGCCGGGGGCCACGATCCTGATCACCGGCGCGAGCGGCGCGGTGGGCAGCTACGCGGTGCAGCTCGCGGTGCGCGACGGCTACCGCGTGATCGCTCTGTCAGGCCGCGACGACGAGGACTGGCCGCGCGAGCTCGGCGCCCACGAGGTGCTGCCGCGCGACACCGACCTGGCGAGCATCCCGCAGGTGGACGCGGTCCTGGATCTGGTGCCGCTCGGCCCGGCCAGCCAGGTGGCCGCGAAGGACGGCGGCGAGGTGGTCTTCACCCGCTCGCCGGGCGACGGCGAGCCCGAGCGCGGCATCACGTTCAAGCCGATGCTCGTGGACACCGACCCGGCCGCGCTGCGCTCCCTGGCGGACGATCTCGCGGCGGGGCGGCTCAAGCCGAGCCGCGTGGCCGAGACGCTCGACCTCGCGGAGGCGGCCCGCGGACACGAGCTGGCAGAGCGAGGCGGCCTCCACGGAAAGGTGGTGCTCACGTTCTGATGCGCTTCTCGGTGCCGCTTCCCCAGTTGGCCGGCGACGACGTCGCCACCTTCGCGCGCCGGGCCGAGGAGCTCGGCTTCGACGGCTTCTGGACGCTCGACAGCGCCGTGGCCGGACGCACCGCGCACAACCCGATGCTCGACGGCCTGCAGCTGCTCTCGTACGTGGCGGCGATCACCAAGACCCCCACGCTCGGCGTCGCCGTGATCGTGCTGCCTCGGCGCAATGCCGCGCTGCTGGCCAAGGAGCTGGCCACGGTGGACCAGCTCAGCGGCGGGCGCGTGGTGGCCGGCGTCGGCCTCGGCGTGTCCGACGGCAGCGAGGCCGCCCTCGGCTTCCCCACCGACAGGCACGTGCGCCGCATGACCGAGACCGTGAAGGCGATGCGCGCGTTCTGGACCCAGGAGGAGGCGAGCTTCGACGGCGAGCTGCTCAGCTTCTCCGGCGTGCGCATTCAGCCGAAGCCCGTGGGCACGCTTCCGGTCTGGTTCGGCGGCGCGCACCCGAACGCGATCCGGCGCGCCGCGCGGCTGGCCGACGGCTGGATCGGCGCCGGCTCGCAGGCCACCGCGGCGGTGCTCGATCAGCTCCAGCTCCTGCGCGAGCAGCTCGAGAAGGCGGGCCGCGACCCGGCCGCCTTCCCAACCGCCAAGCGCGTCTACGTCTCGGTGGAGAGCGACGAGCAGACGGCGCGCGACAAGCTCACGCCGGTCCTCGATGGCATGTACGGCGCTCCGGGCCTGACCGACCGCGTGGCCGTTTGCGGAACCGCGGAGCAGGTGGCCGACGGAATCCGGCCGCTGATCGACGCGGGCGTCGGCGAGATCCTGTTGCACTTCCTCCACGGGCCCCCCGAGCAGCTCGAGGCGGCGGCGGAGGTCAGACGGCTCCTGCTCGGCTGATGGCGCTCACGATCCCCGCGCTGTTCGACGCCGCCGTGGAGGAGGTGCCGGACAAGACCTGGCTCCTCCACGAGGACGCGAGCTTCACCTACGCGGAGGCGCGCGAGCGGGTGGCGCGGGTGGCGGGCGCGCTGGCCGAGCGCGGCATCGGCAGGGGCGACCTGGTGCTCGGCACCGCACACAACCGCCCCGAATACGTGTTCACGTGGTTCGCGTGCGCCTACCTTGGCGCGATCTGGGTCCCCACCGACCCGCGCGCCACCGAGGCCGAGCTGAACGGGCTGATCGGCCAGGTCCAGCCGAAGCTCGTGGTGAAGCAGGAGCTCGCAGCCGACCCGATCGAGCTCGCGCACGCCGCCGGCGAGGACGACCCCGTGGTGCTGATCCCCACCTCGGGGACCACCGGCCGCTCCAAGCTCGTGACCCAGACCCAGCGCGCGTACGCGATGGCGGGCGAGGGCTTCCCCTGGTGGATGGAGCTCGGACCGGACGACCGGCTGATGACGTCGTTGCCGCTGTTCCACGTCAACGCGCCCGCCTACTCCGTGCTCGGCTCGGTGGGGGCGCGCGCGAGCGTGGTCCTTCTCCCCCGCTTCTCGGCCAGCACGTTCATCGACTCCGCCCGCCGCTACGGCGCCACCGAGTTCAACGCGATCGGGGCGATGCTCGAGATCCTCATGCGCCAGCCGGAGCGCTCCGACGACGCCGACAACCCGCTGCGCCTCTGTTACACGGGCCCGTCTCCCACCAAGGAGCGCCAGCTCGAGATGGAGGAGCGCTACGGGCTGCGCATCGTCTGCGGCTACGCGATGTCCGAGTCGCCCTACGGCCTGATCTGGAAGCACGGCACGCGGCCGTACGGAACGCTCGGGTCGGTGCGCCAGCACCCGACGCTCGGCGTGGTGAACGAGGGCCGCGTGGTGGACGGCGAGCTGCAACTCCGCAACCCCACGGTGATGAAGGGATACTGGGGCATGCCCGAGGAGACGGAGAGCGTGCTGCTGCCGGACGGCTGGCTGCGCACCGGCGACCTCGTGGAGGACAACGGCGACGGCACCTACACGTTCGTCGGCCGCCAGAAGGAGGTCATCCGCCGCCGCGGGGAGAACGTGGCGCCGGCCGAGATCGAGGAGGCGCTGATGTCACATCCCGACGTGCTGGAGGCGGCGGTCGTGGGCGTGCCGTCGGACCTCTCCGAGGAGGAGATCAAGGCGTTCGTGGTCACGGGCGACGGCGCGGACCTGGCGGCGATCCGCGACCACGCAGCCGCGCTGCTCACGCGCTTCAAGGTGCCGCGCTACATCGAGGCGCTGGCCGAGCTGCCGCACACCGCCACGGGCCGCGTGGCGAAGCACCGGCTGCCGGCCGAGCGGACCGATGCCGAGCTGGACTTCGAGGACGGGCATAGCCTGTCCGGTCACGGGCGGCCGGGCGAAGCCCCTGATCATCGAGACGCGGGGCCGGACGCCCCGCGGAGGTAACCATGAGCGAGTACCTACGGACGGGCATCGGCGCCTCCGACGCCGACTCGATCACGCTGATGGGCCGCGACGTGGCGAACGACCTGATGGGCAAGGTCACGCTCACCGAGCTGACCTTCCTGATGGTCCAGAAGCGCATGCCTACCGAGCAGGAGACCCGCCTGCTCGACGCCGTGCTGGTCTCCCTCGCCGACCACGGCCTCACCCCCACCGTGCTGGCCGCGCGGCTCACCTATACCGGCGCGCCCGAGTCGATCCAGGGCGCCATCGCCGCCGGCCTGCTCGGCGCGGGCAGCGTCTTTCTCGGGGTCGTGGAGGACACCGCCCGCTTCCTCGACGAGATCCTGGTGACCGGCGAGGACCCGGCGGCCGCCGTGGCGGCGCTGATCGACTCGGACCGGCGCGTGCCCGGTCTCGGCCACCCGGTCCACAAGGTCGAGGACCCGCGCACGCCGCGCATCTACGCGATCGCCGAGGAGACGAGCCTGGTCGGCGACCACCTGCGCACGCTGCGCCTGGTGGCCGACGCTCACGCGGAGCAGACCGGCAGGAAGCTGCCGATCAACGGCGCGGGCGTGGCCGGCGCGGCGCTCGCCGACCTCGGCTTCCGGCCGGACCTGCTGCGCGGCCTGGCGCTGCTGGCACGCACCGCCGGTCTGCTCGGCCACCTCGCCGAGGAGTTCGATCAGCCCATCGGCATGGAGCTGTATCGCGAGGTGGACGAGCGCGCCAGGTACGAGCCGCCGCCGGTGTAGGACATCTCCTGCGCACCCTCGGCGCCGCTCTTACGGCGACCTCGTTTGATCCCGGCGGCGCCGTCCTGGGCGGCGATTGGGGCAGCCGGACCGTCTACCGCGTCTCCGGCGCGTGATCCCGCGCGAGCCGCGCCAGCTGTTCGCAGATCTCGACCGGGGACGAATCGGCGTCGATCGCCTGGGCTCGGAGGCCGAGCCGTCGGAGCGCGTAGACGAGGTCGGCAGCCCCGTTGCCGGTGAGCGCAATACCCGTGTGCGGCA
>DATNBJ010000185.1:0-8110 GCA_035572055.1 Thermoleophilaceae bacterium
TCAGGTAGGCGTGGTCGCTGAACGGGTTCAGGTAGAGCACGTACGAGCCGGCCTTCACGGCCTCGCGCTCGGCGGCCACGACCGAGCGCAGGTAGCTCTGGATGCGCGAGTCCACGGCCCCAAAAGCTACTTCCACGCCGCTGTTATGCGCCTACTTCTAGATAAGTTGACAGTAGAGGACTTAGATTTCTATACTCGGAAGCGCAGAACCCCTTCCGTCTCAGGAGGTACGCATGGCGCTTCTAGTGAAGCCAGAGCCGTTTTCCACCGAGTTCAACCGTCTCTTCGACACGCTCTTCCAGCCCGTCAACAGTTCGCAGCGCTGG
Source organism: Thermoleophilaceae bacterium (assembly GCA_035572055.1). Taxonomy (GTDB): domain Bacteria; phylum Actinomycetota; class Thermoleophilia; order Solirubrobacterales; family Thermoleophilaceae; genus JAICJR01. Next base: position 327 of record DATNBJ010000185.1, read on the forward strand.
GCCCCGGCCATGGATCTGGTCGAGGCCGACGATCACTTCGTCCTGAAGGCCGACCTTCCCGGTCTGGCCGACGACGACGTGAACATCGAGGTCCAGGACGGCACGCTCACCATTTCCGGCGAGCGCAAGTCCGAGAACGAGAAGCGCGAGAAGGGCTGGTACCGGGTCGAGCGCTCGTTCGGCCGCTTCAGCCGCTCGCTGTCGCTGCCCGAGGGCGTGGACGCGGACAAGATCGAGGCGTCCTTCGACAAGGGCGTGCTCGAGGTCCGCATTCCGAAGCCCGAGGAGCGCAAGCCCCGCCGCATCGAGATCGGCGCGAGCAACGGAACGCTCGAGGGGACGGCCACCGAGAAGTAACCGGCGCAATACGCTCAGGCGCGTGCCCGAGCAACCGCACCGAATAGACGCCCGCGACGGCCTGGCCCGCGCGGGCGTTCTCTTTACCCAGCACGGCGAGGTGCGCACGCCGGCGTTCGTGCCGCTCGCGTCCACCGCCACGGTGAAGGGAATGGACTCGGCCGAGGTCGCCGAGCTCGGCTACGACATGGTGCTGGGCAACACGTTCCACCTCTTCATCACGCCGGGCGAGGAGCAGATCGAGCGGATGGGCGGCCTGCACGAGTTCATGGCCTGGCGGCGGCCGATCATCACCGACTCCGGCGGCTTCCAGGTCTTCTCCATGGGCCACGGGTCGGTGGCCGAGGAGATCAAGGGCAACCGGAGCGGGCAGAAGCGGAGCCGCGTGCTCTCGATCGACGAGGAGGGCGTCCGCTTCCGCTCCTACCTCGACGGCGGCGAGCGCTTCATGGGGCCCGAGACCTCGATGGAGGTGCAGGCGAAGCTGGGCTCGGACATCGCGCTGGCGTTCGACGAGTGCACCCCCTTCCACGTGGAGCGCGACTACACGGCGCGCTCCACCGAGCGCACCCACCGCTGGCTCGACCGCTGCATCGACTGGCAGCGCGCGAACGCGCCCGACGGGCGGCTCCTCTACGGGATCGTGCAGGGCGGGGTGTACGAGGACCTGCGGATCGCGTCGGCCGAGCGCGTGGCCGGCTCCGACGTGGACGGCGTGGCCGTCGGCGGCTCGCTCGGCCAGCAGAAGGAGCAGATGCGCCAGGTGGTGGAGTGGGCGCTCCGCCCGGTGCGCGACGAGCAGCCGCGCCACCTGCTGGGGATCGGCGACGTGGACGACATCCTCCATGCCGTGGCGGCGGGCATCGACAGCTTCGACTGCGCCACGCCCACGCGGCTCGGCCGCCACGGCACCGCCCTCGTGCCGGACCCGGGCGCGCGCTGGCGTCTGGATCTGACGAAGCCCGTGTGGAAGGACAGCCGCGAGCCGATCCAGGAGGGCTGCTCCTGCCCGGCCTGCCGCGAGCACACGCGCGGCTACCTGAACTACCTGACGCGCGCCGGCGAGCTCACCGCCAAGCGCCTGATCTCGCTGCACAACCTCACTTTCATGAAGACCCTGATGGATGAGATCAGGGCAGCCATAGAAGCGGGCGAGTTGCACTCATACACACGGAGGGTGCTGGGTTAGGCTCGCCCCTTCCCTCGACCGGTGGCGGGATCAGGAGCGGGGCGCTAGCGTCATTGCGTGCCTCGTGTTCCGGTCCTCGCGGCCGTTTCGGCCGCCCTCGCTCTGACCATCGCGGCCTGCGGCGGCGGGGGCAAGAAGGACAACTCCACCTCGTCCACGGTCGCCTCGAAAGCGCCCGGCACCCTCACCACCGGCGCGCCACCGCAGGCCCCGCCGAGCGCGGGCGGCGGCAACTCGCTGCCGCCGGTGAAGCCCGCGCAGGCGCTGCGCACCTCGGCCACGCTCACTGCCGCCAGCGCCGCCGGCCGGCCCCTGACCAAGATCAGGGTCACGGTGACCGGCTACAAGGACCACGTCGCGCCCGGCTTCCTTCAGAAGGGCGCGATCGGCCGGGGCCACATCACCACGGTCGCGATCACCTTCAAGAACATGGGCTTCGCAACCTGGTCGGGCAACCCGTCGAGCGACGCCGCGCTCATCACCAGCCGCGACACGCAGGCGGGCGGCCTCACCGTCGGCGGCGGCTGCGTGAACGGCTTCGCCACGCGCGTCGAGCTGCTGCCGGGCGAGACCCAGCGCGGCTGCCTCGCGTTCATCCTGAACCGGGGCGCGAAGCCGAAGTCCTTCCAGTTCTCGCCGAACTTCCCCGCCACCCCGCCCGCCGAGTGGCGGCTGCGGAAGACGGCTACTTAGAGTTGTCCTGAATCAGCGTCTTGAGGCCGTCGATCTGGCCGTGCGCGTCGTTGGCGTTCACAGGACCCTTGTTGTTCCCGCCGCTGCTCTGCGTGGCCACGAGGATCACCGCCACGATCGCCAGGACCACCGCCAGGAGCACCAGCCACCTGGCGACCATGCGGCCGCGGCCGGGAGCGCGGCGGTCGTCGCGGGCCGGCGGCGGGCGGCGGGCCGGTGCGCGGCCCACCTCGGTGCGCGGCGGGATGTGCCGCGTGGCGCCGGTGGCGGCGGCGCCGCCGAGCATGGCGCGGGTGGCGTCCGGGTCGTAGCCCATCGCCTGGGTGCGCTCGAGCAGCTGCGTGGCGTCGGTCCCGTGGCCATGTAGCCCGGCCTCCACGGCGTCGGCCAGGTCCAGCGCCGAGGCGTAGCGGGTGGCCGGGTCGCGCTCGAGACAGAGCCGGATCGCGTTGTCGAGCTGCGGCGGCACCTCCGGCCGGAAGTCGCGGATCGGCACTACCGTGTCGCTCTGCTGCTTCAGCGCCAGCTCGGTGAGCGAGGTGTACTCGTGCGGCAGCCGGCCGGACAGGAACTGGTAGGCGCACACGCCGAGCGAGTAGATGTCGGACGCGGGCGTGGACTCCTCGCCGCTCGCCTGCTCGGGCGAGAGGTACGCCGCGGTGCCGAGCACCGAGCCCACCTGCGTGATCCGCGTCTGCTCGGCCGCCTTGGCGATGCCGAAATCGGCGAGCTTCGTGGTGCCGGTCTCGCTGGCGATCAGCAGGTTGCCCGGCTTCACGTCGCGGTGGACCACCCCGGCGCGGTGGGCGTAGTCGAGCCCGTGGCAGGCGTCGCGAACGACGCGCACGGACTGCTCCACGCCGAGCACGCCGTGATCGCGGAGGAGGTCCGCGCAGGACGGGCCCTCCACGTACTCCATGACGATGTAGTGGCGGTCGGAAGCCTGATCGAGCCCGGAGTCGAAGACCTGCACGATGTTGGGGTGCTGGAGGCGGGCGGCCGCCACGGCCTCGCGCCGGAAGCGGGCCACGAACGCCTCGTCGTCGGCGAGGTGCTCGGCCAGCAGCTTCACGGCCACGCGCCGCTCGAGCACCGTGTCCATCGCCATGAACACGGTGGACATGCCGCCGGCGCCGAGGCGGCGCTCGATCGTGTAGCGGCCCGCGACCTGGGTGGGAGTGCTCATGGGTTCGTGGTGCCTCCGGGGCCGGTGCCGCCGTTCGGCGGGACCACGCCGCCGCCACCGTTGTTGTCCGATGTCGTCGACGTGCTCGTGGTGGAGGTGCTGGTGCTGGTCGAGCTCGTGGTGGTCGTCGTGCTCGTGGTGGTCGGGGTGGTGCTGCTGGTGGTGCTCGACGTCGTCGTGGTCTCCGGCCGCTTGCAGTCGCGCTGGACCAGCCCCTCGAGCCGGCGCAGCCCGGCCACGATGTTGTTCTTCACCTCGGGATCGACGCTGGAGGGCAGCCGAGCTGCCGCGTCCTCGAGGTCCTGGACCTTCGCTCGCGCGCCGTTGCACGCGCCCGAGTCGAACTGCTGACCAACCCGGTCGAGCCCGGAGATCAGCGACTGGGCGTCGGCGGGCTCGATCGTGTGTCCCTGCTTCTCGCCGCCGCAGCCCGCAAGCGCGAGCGCGGCAATCACTCCGATGCAGGCGGCCGCGCGCATCATTCGCCACGGTAGAGGCGGTTGGCCAGAGCCTGCGGCAGACCCGCGCGCTGGATGGCCTGCGCCGCCTCCTCGATCGGGTACTCCACGCGCCGCCACTCGGCGCTCCAGCTATCCAGGTCCAGCAGCAGCCACGCCGCGCGCGGGTCGCCGTCGCGCGGCTGGCCCACGCCACCCGGGTTCACCAGCCAGTGGCCACCGGAGAGGTCGAGCTCGGTGCCCGCGGGCGTCTGGGCGCCCTTCACCGGGCCGTCGTCCGGCCGCTGGAAGCAGAGCGCCACGTGCGAGTGGCCGATGGCGCCCACGCGCGCCTCCATCTCGTCCATGCAGGCGTCGGCCTGGATCGTGGACAGCACGTACTCCCACACCGGGTCGCGCGGACTGCCATGGAAGAGGCCGACCGGATGCTCGGTGTCGGCGGGCTCGAGCCCGGCCATGAAGTCGAGCGACTCCTGCGCGATGTTCTGCTGCGTCCAGCGCGCCGCCACCGCGGCGTTCATCGAGAACGTGTCTATGTCGAGCTTGCCGAGCACAACGAGATCGTGGTTGCCCACGAGGCAGACGTCGCACGACTCGCGCGCCAGCGCCACGCACTCGTCGGGCTGGGCGCCGTAGCCCACGAGGTCGCCGAGGCACCAGGTCTCGTCCACATCGGCGGCGTCGACGTCGTCGAGCACCGCCCGGAAGGCTGGAAGATTGGCGTGAACGTCTGAGAGCAGAGCGATCCTCAGAAGGGCTTCCCCGGGTTGCGGTCTAGTGTGTCGCTTCTATGGGGGCCAATGGCTATCGAGTGCCGCTGGCGGTTGGAGTTGCCATCGCCGCGGCCGGAGCCGCCACGGTGGCGCTTCGGCCTAGGACGGGCCTCATGGAGCCTGCCCCCGTCGACGCCGAAGGGTACTTCAGCGAGGAGGAGATCGACCGGGCGCGCCGCTACCAGCGCCCCCGCCGGGTGCTCGGGTTCGCCGGTCTGGCGCTGGAGGGAACCGCGCTGGGACTGGTCGCGACGCACCCGCCCGAGGCGCTGAGGAACGCCGGTGAGAGACCGCTTGCAGGCGCCGCTGCGGCCGGCGCAGCCCTCTCGCTTGGCATGAGCGCGCTCACCCTGCCGCTAGGCGCGGTGAGCCACCGCCGTGCGGTCGCGGCGGGCATCTCGGTGCAGAGCTGGGGCGCCTGGGCCGCCGACCTGGCGAAGGCCAGCGCGATCGAGACCGTCATGACGGGCGCCGGATCGGCGGGCGCGATGCTCGTGATCCGCCGCTTCCCGGACAACTGGTGGGCGCCGGTCTCCGCGGGCGCCGTGGCGCTCAGCGCGCTGCTCGTGACCCTCCAGCCCGTGCTGCTCGACCCGATCTTCAACAAGTTCACGCCGCTGGAGGAGGGCGAGCTGCGCACGGAGGTGCTCGAGCTCGCCGAGCGCGCCTCCGTCGACGTCGGCGAGGTCTTCCGCGTGGACGCGAGCAAGCGCACCACCGCGGCTAACGCCTACGTGAACGGGCTAGGCCGCACCAAGCGCGTGGTGCTCTTCGACACGCTCCTGCGCGACTTCCCGCCCGCCGAGGTGAGCTCAGTGGTGGCGCACGAGCTCTCGCATGTGAAGCACCGCGACGTGCCGCGCTTCCTGGCCTGGATGGCACTGGCCGCGCCCGCGGGCACGCACCTGGTGCAGCGCCTGGCTGAGCGGATCGCGGGGGAGGAGCGCGGCAGGCCCGGAATGCTGCCGGCGCTGGCGCTGTCGGCCGGCATCGTGTCGTTCTTCGGCGGCATGGCGGGCGCGGCGCTCTCGCGCAAGGTCGAGGTGCGCGCGGACGTCTTCTCGCTCGACCTGGCGGGCGACCCCGACGCGTTCATCTCGCTGGAGCGCCGCCTGGCGCTGAAGGCCGTGGCCGAGCCGCAGCCGCCGAAGCTGCTGCACAAGCTGTTCGGCACGCATCCGCCCACGGTGGAGCGGATCGGCCTCGGTCTGGCGTGGGCTAGGAGTCGTCCCCGTACTGCGGAGGCGGATCCCCGCCACCGTACTCCGGAAGGTTCTTGATCCCTTCCTTCGTCTGCCACTTGGACCAGTTGTCCTCCATGGCATCGATCAGCTCGCGCATGAAACGGGGGGAGAGGTTGATACGGGAGACCACCACGCCGGGGATCTCGTCCTCCTCGACCTCGTGGTCCACACGCGCGAACGTGATCGTGAACTCGTAGTCCGAGTGGCTCACGTTCGCGAAGTTCGCGTAGACGCCGGCCATGATCTCCGGCGACGTGTGGATGTTGATGTGTCGCTCGGGCTGTTCCTCGGGCACAGGGCTAGTATCGCAGTCCTTCGAGGCCCACGAAGATGCGCACGATCGTCCTAGCCGTCGGACGTCTGCGGCCGCCCTACGCCGACGACGTTCAGCACTACCAGAAGCTGCTCGCCCGGCACGCTCGTCTCGAGCTGATCGAGCTGCGCGAGGAGGAGAAGGTCGACGGCCGGATTCCGGATCGCGCCTACGTGGTGCTGCTCGACTCGGGCGGCAAGACGTTCGACTCGATCCAGTTCAGCGAGTTCCTCGAGGAGCGGCGCCAGTCGGGCCAGGACCTGTGCTTCGTGGTGGGCGGGCCGCGCGGACTCGACCTCGACGACTGCGACCTGCGCCTCTCCTTCGGGCCGATGACCCTGCCGCACCAGCTCGCGCGGGTCGTGCTGCTCGAGCAGATCTACCGCGCCAACAAGATCATCGCGGGCGAGCCATACCATTACTGACGTGACGACCGCCGACCCGGTCGCCTCCCTCCGGGCAGCCGTGGCCGACGCCGCGGCGGAGCTCAGCGGAAACGGCTCGAGCAGGAGCTTCAGCTTCGACCGCCCGCCCAAGCCCGAGTTCGGCGACTACTCCACCAACGCAGCGATGCTGCTCGCGCCCTCGCTGGGCGAACCGCCGCGCGCGGTGGCGGAGAAGCTGGGCGGGCTGGTGGAGCAGCGGCTGTCGGGCGAGCTCGAGCGCGTGGACGTGGCCGGCCCCGGCTTCCTCAATCTCTACGTGTCGGACGCGTGGTGCCGCGAGGCGCTGTCGGCAGCGCTGGCGGCGGGCGGCGAGTTCGGCGTGGGCAGCCCCGCGCAGCCCGAGCGCGTGCTCGTGGAGTTCGTCAGCGCGAACCCCACCGGCCCGGTGACCGTGGCCTCCGCGCGGCACGCCGCGTACGGCGACTCGCTCAGCCGCATCCTCGCGCTGGCGGGGTACGCGGTCGCCACCGAGTACTACGTGAACGACGAGGGCGGCCAGGTGCGCCGCTTCGGCGAGTCGATCCAGGCGCGCGCCCGCGGCGAGGAGCCGCCCGAGGACGGCTACCAGGGCGCCTATGTGACCGAGCTCGCGGAGCGGATCGACGGCGCGGCCGACGCCGACCTGGACGACCTCGCGCGCCGCGGCGTCGAGCTGATGGTCGAGGGCGTGAAGGCGTCGCTCGAGCGCTTCCGCGTGAACATCGAGCGGTTCTTCTTCGAGCACACCGTGCACGAGAAGGGCGAGATCGACCACGCGATCGAGGTGCTGCGCGAGCAGGGCAACGTGTACGAGCACGAGGGCGCGCTCTGGCTGCGCAGTTCGGCGTTCGGCGACGACAAGGACCGCGTGCTGCGGCGCTCGAGCGGCGAATACACCTACCTCGCCGCGGACATCGCCTACCACGAGGACAAGCGCGAGCGGGAGCTCGACCGCTGGATCGACGTCTGGGGCGCCGACCACCACGGCTACCAGCAGCGCCTGCTCGCCGCCTGGGAGGCGCTCGGCGGCGAGCGCGACAAGCTCGAGCTGCTGATCATGCAGCTCGTGAACCTGATGGAGGGCGGCCAGCGCGTGCAGATGTCGAAGCGCGCCGGCGAGTTCGTGACCCTCGACGACCTGGTCGA
>DATNBJ010000186.1:0-4903 GCA_035572055.1 Thermoleophilaceae bacterium
TACGTGCGGATTGCGCGCAGCGGATTGATCTTCAGGGCCGCCATCGTCAGCAGGCCGGAGAACAGCATCAGCGTACCCGCCGCCTGCAGCCAGTCGAACTTGAACGTGGCCGACTTGACTGCCTCGCCCTTGCCGTTCACCACGTGCAGCCCGGGCCAGGAGAACGACTTCGTGGCGCTGCCGAGCCAGTCGTGCACGGTGCCGATCTGGGCGATCGCGAACACCGCGATGATGATCGCGTAGGGCGCGTAGGCGCGTGCGACCTCCAGAGGCGGGTCGCCGCCCTCCTTGCGTTGGCGGATGTCCTGCTCGAGCGCCACGTTGTGCGCGGACGCGCCCGCGATCGCGGGCCGCGGTCCCTTGAAGCGGCTCGGCTCCGCGGTCGGCTGCCACACGCGCAGCAGCGCCACCACGGCGGCGGCGGAGCCGAGGGAGGCGACGATGTCGGTGAGCTCCACGGATACGTAGTTCGACGTGGCGAACTGCAGGATCGCGAACACGAGGCCGCCGGTGAGGGCCGCCGGCCATGCCTGACGCACCCCGCGCGCCCCGTCGACCATGCCCACGAGGATCAGCGGCACGATGATCGCCAGGAACGGCGTCTGGCGGCCCACCATGGACCCGAGGTCGTTCTTGTCCATGCCCGTCACCTGGCCGAGCGTCACGATGGGGATTGCGATGGCGCCGAACGCCACGGGCGCGGTGTTCGCCACGAGCGCGACGGACGCTGCCTTGATCGGCTTGAAGCCGAGCGCGATCAGCATCACCGAGCAGATCGCCACTGGCGTGCCGAACCCGGCCAGCGCCTCCATCAACGCCCCGAAGGAGAACGCGATGATCACCGCCTGCACGCGCTGGTCGTCGCTCACCCTGCTGAAGGAGCGCCGGAGCACGGCGAAGTGGCCGCTCTCCCGCGTGAGGTTGTAGACCCAGATCGCGTTGATCACGATCCAGAGAATCGGATAGAAGCCGAACAGGGCGCCCTCGGCGGCGGCATCGAAGGTCTGCCCGACGGGCATCGAGTAGACGATGATCGCCACGAGGATGGACGTCCCCAGCGAGATAAGCGCAGCCCACTGGGCCTTCATTCTCAGCCCGCCCAGCAGGATGAACAGCATCAGCAGCGGCAGCACCGCGAACAAGGACGACCAGCCCAGCGAATGGCTGACCGGATCGAGAACCTGCTTGTACATGCTTACCCTCCCTCTGACTCTCGGTCCCCGAGTGCCCGAGATGGGGAGGATGAAAACGCCGCCTTGCGCATAGCCGTCTTCATCACCTGCCTCACCGACACGCTCTTCCCGCAGGCGGGCCGCGCCACCGTGCGGGTGCTGGAGCGGCTGGGGCACGAGCTGGTCTTCCCCGAGGACCAGACCTGCTGCGGGCAGATGCACCTCAACACGGGCTATCGCGACGAGGGGATCGCGCTGGCGCGGCGCTTCGAGCGCGTGTTCGCCGGGGCCGAGGTCGTGGTCAGCCCGTCGGCGTCGTGCACGGCGATGGTGCGCGAGCACTGCAGCCCGGAGGTCGCGTCGCGGGTCTTCGAGCTGTCCGAGCTGCTGGTCGAGCGGCTGGGCGTGGAGGACGTGGGCGCCCACTACCCGCACCGGGTGACCTACCACCCGACCTGCCACGGCCTGCGCGGGTTGCGGCTCGGCGATGCGCCGCTGAGGCTCCTGCGCGCCGTGCACGGCATCGAGCTGGTCGAGCTCGCGCAGGCCGAGGAGTGCTGCGGCTTCGGCGGGACGTTCGCGGTGAAGAACGCGGACGTGTCGGCGGCGATGCTGGAGGACAAGATGCGGCACGTGCTCGACACGGGCGCCGAGGTGTGCACTGCCGGTGACGCCTCCTGCCTCATGCACATAGGCGGCGGGCTGTCGCGCGCGGCGCGGCCGGTGCGCACGGTGCACCTCGCCGAGATCCTGGCCTCCACGGCCGAGGAGCCGTTCGCATGAGCGGCTGGTCGTTCCCCGACGCCGCCCGCGAGGCGCTGCGCGACCAGCAGCTGCGCGCGAACCTGACGAACGCCACGCGCTCGATCCGAGCAAAGCGCGCCGCGGCCGTGGCCGAGGTGCCTGACTGGGACGCCCTGCGCGACGCGGGCGCCGCCATCAAGGAGCACACGCTTCGCCACCTCGACACCTACCTGGAGCAGTTCGAGCGCGCGGTGCAGGAGCGCGGCGGCACGGTGCACTGGGCGCGCGACGGCGCGGAGGCGAACTCGATCGTGGTCGACGTGGCCCGGCGCCACGGCGCGTCCGAGGTGGTGAAGGTCAAGTCGCTCGCCACCGACGAGATCGAGCTGAACGAGGCGCTGGCTGCGGCCGGCATCGCTGCGATCGAGACCGACCTGGCCGAGCTGATCGTCCAGCTCGACCACGACTCGCCGTCCCACATCCTCGTGCCCGCGATCCACCGTAACCGCCGCGAGATCCGCGAGATCTTCCTGCGCGAGCTCGACGTGGACGAGCTGAGCGACGAGCCCGCGGCACTGGCCGAGGCCGCGCGCCTGCACCTGCGGCGCAAGTTCCTGGAGGCCCGCGTGGCGGTGAGCGGGGCGAACTTCGGCGTGGCCGACACGGGCACGATCGCGGTCTTCGAGTCGGAGGGCAACGGCCGCATGTGCCTGACCCTGCCCGAGGTGCTGGTCACGGTGATGGGCATCGAGAAGCTCGTGCCCACCTGGCGCGACCTCGAGGTGTTCCTCCAGCTCCTGCCGCGCTCGTCCACCGCCGAGCGGATGAACCCGTACACGTCGTGCTGGAGCGGGGTGCGCGAGGGCGACGGCCCGAGCGAGTTCCACGTCGTGCTGCTGGACAACGGCCGCACGGCGGCGCTGCGCGACCAGGTGGGCCGCCAGACGCTCCGCTGCATCCGCTGCAGCGCCTGTCTCAACGTCTGCCCCGTCTACGAGCGGGTTGGCGGGCACGCGTACGGCTCGGTCTATCCGGGGCCGATCGGGGCGATCCTCACGCCTCAGCTCCGCGGTGTCGAGGAGGCAGGTTCGCTGCCTTACGCCTCGAGTTTGTGCGGTGCCTGCGCCGAGGTATGTCCCGTGAAGATCGACATCCCCGAGGTGCTGGTGCACCTGCGAGGGGAGGCGGTGGCACGAAAACGCATGCTCGACCCCGAACGCGCAACCATGAAGGCGATGGCCCTCGCCTTCTCCACCCGCGCCCGCTACGAGGCGGCGCAGCGGATCGGACGCACGGGCCAGCGCCTGCCCGGCGTCGAGCGCCTGCCCGGGCCGCTGCGTGCGTGGACCGCGAGCCGCGACCTGCCGGAGGTGCCGAAGCAGACCTTCAGGGAGTGGTGGCGTGAGCGCGCGTGACGAGCTGCTGCGTCGTGTGCGCGAGGCGCTGCACGACGTGCCCGCCGAGGCGCCGCCGGTCGAGCGGGCCTACCGCCGGACCGGAGCCGCCGGTCCGGCGGCCGCGCGCCTGTTCGCCGAGCGCGTGGCCGACTACGACGCCACCGTGTCGCGCGTGAATGCCGGCGAGCTGGACCGGGTGATCGCCGAGCGCTGCCGCGAGCGCAGCGCGAGCCGCATCGCCGCTCCGGTCGACCTGCCGCCCGAGTGGCGCCCACCCGGCGTCGAGCTCGTGGCGGACGAGCACCTGACCAAAGAGACGCTCGACACGGTGGACGGCGTGGTCACCGGCTGCGCGCTCGCCATCGCGGAGACCGGCACGATCGTGCTCGACTGCGGCGCGCGCCAGGGCCGCCGCGCGCTCACCCTGGTGCCCGACTGGCACCTCTGCATCGTCGAGGAGAGCCAGGTGGTGGAGACCGTGCCGCAGGGGGTGGAGCTGCTCGAGGAGGCGGTGCGCGCGGGACGCCCGATCACGTTCGTGTCGGGCCCCTCCGCGACTTCCGACATCGAGCTGTCGCGCGTCGCGGGAGTGCACGGGCCGCGCACGCTCGACGTGCTGCTGGTCAGCGCCTAGGGCGTCCTAGAGCGCGAGCGAGAGCGGCTGCTCGAGCAGCGCCCGGATGCGGGCGAGGAACTCGGCGGCGTCGGCGCCGTAGAGGATGCGGTGGTCGCAGACCAGGGTCCCGCCCATCATGTCGCGCGCCACGATCCGGCCGGAGTCGTCCACCACGGCCTTCTTCTTCAGCGCGCCCACCGCGAGGATCGCGGCCTGCGGCGGGTTGATGATCGCCGTGAAGTTCTCGATCCCGTACATGCCGAGGTTCGACACGGAGAACGTGCCCCCCGACAGCTCCGGCGGCGTGATCGTCCCGTCGCGCACCTTGCCGATCAGCTCGCGCGCCTCGCGGCTGATCTGGCCGAGTGACTTCTGGTCGGCGTCGAACACGGTCGGCACCACCAGCGCCTCCTGGGCGGCGACGGCGATGCCCACGTTCACCCGCGAGTACAGCTCCCACTGCCCGTCGCGGTAGGCGCCGTTCGCGCGCGGGAACTCGCGCAGCGCCATGGCGGCGGCCTTCACGACCATGTCGTTGAACGACGGCGCCGGGTCGGACACCTCCTTGAGCCGCGCGCGCAACTCGACCGCCAGCGACATGTCGATCTCGACGTGGAGCTGGAACTCGGGGGCCGTTGCCTTCGATTCGGCCATTCGCCTGCTGACCGTGCGCTGGAGGCGGGTCAGTTCTTGGATCGCGACTTCGCCCTTGGCGCCGTCTACTGACGCGGGTGTCGGGTGTCGGGTGTCGGGTGTGGGGGCCTCAGCCTGGGCCGGTGCGGCCTCCGCCGGCCGCTCCTGCACCTGGACACCGCCGCCCTTGGCCGCGGCCTCCACGTCAGCCTTCACGATGCGGCCACCGGGTCCAGAGCCCTCGAGCGCGGCCAGCTCGACCCCCATCTCGCGGGCCATGCGGCGGGCCACCGGGGAAGCTTTGACGCGACCGTTGCCATCGCCCGCTTCGCGGGCGGGTG
>DATNBJ010000187.1:0-5260 GCA_035572055.1 Thermoleophilaceae bacterium
TCGCGGCGTCGGCGCTCACGGCGGCCACCGCCTCCTGCACGCCGAAGCTGGCGTGCTCCTCGTCGGCCACGGCGGCAACCACCACGTCGCCCGCCAGGCCGAGGCCCGCGGCGCGCCGGCACGCCTCGAGCGCGGCCGCCACGCCGGCCTTCATGTCGTAGGCGCCGCGCCCGTACATCCGCTCGCCGTCCACGCGCGGGGTGTGCGGATCGGTCATCCCCTCCACGCCGACCGTGTCGATGTGCCCACAGAGCAAGAGCGTGCGGCCGCCGCCCGTCCCCCGCGCGCGCACGAGCACGCTGGGCCGCCCCGGGGTCTCCTCGAGCATCCGCGCCTCGAGCCCGTTGCCGCTCGCCCAGTCGCCGATGTGGCGAGCGATCTCCGCCTCCCCGGCGCCGCCGGGCACGAGCGAAGGGTTCACCGAGTCGATGGCCACGAGCCGCTCGAGCAGCTCGATCGCGCCGGCGGCCACTCAGTCGCCCGCGGGCACGACGCCGGCGGACTCCACCATCAGGATCGCGCTGCGCAGGGGCGCGCGCGTTCGGTGCACGACCCCGCGTGGCACCGTGTAGCCCTGGTGCGGGTCGAGCGTCACCGTCTCCTCGCCCTCGAAGTCGATCAGCAGCTGCCCCTCGAGCACTAGGAAGAACTCGTCCTCCCCGTCGTGCTTGTGCCAGTGGAAGTCGCCCTCGATGATCCCGAGCCGCACCACCGACTCGTTCACGGTGGTCAGCGTCTGGTTGAACCACGGCTCGTTGGCCGCGATCTCGGCAGGGATGTCGATCAGCGTCGAGCTGCCGTATTTGTCGTCCAGGTGGATGTCGTAGTCGCTCACTGCCGCAAGTGTCGCATTCAGGTTCCGCACAGCCGCGGCTGGGGGGTCATGACTCGCACAGGATTCGGAGGTGTTAGGGTTCCCTAACTAGTGGATCCTTCCTCCCGCCCTTCGACCGGCTTCGGCAGGAACACGTGGCTGTTCATGCTCGTCGCCGTCGGCGCGTTGCTCGTCTACTCCGCCTTCACCGCCAGGGGCGGCGTGCCGGACCCCACCGACAGCGCCAACCTCAGCCACGGCGCCGTCATCCTCAACAGCGCGCTGCTCGTGCTGCGCGAGGGCCTCGAGGCGATCCTCGTGGTGGCCGCCGTCACCGCCAGCTTCCGCGGCGCCAACCGGGACAAGCGGCGGCCTGTCGCGGTCGGCTCGAGCCTCGCCTTCGCCGCCTCGGTGGCCACCTGGTTCATCGCGGCCTGGTTCATCGGCTCGCTCGGCGCGCCCGGCCTCGACATCCAGGCCGCCACCGGCCTGCTCGCCGTCATCGTGCTGCTGGTGGTCATGAACTGGTTCTTCCACCGCGTCTACTGGACCGGCTGGATCCAGCACCACCACAAGCGCCGTCGGACGCTGCTCGCCGCCACCGGCGGCGGGGTCACCGCCGGCCTGATCCTGCTCGGCTTCACCGCCGTCTACCGCGAGGGGTTCGAGGTCGTACTGTTCCTGCAGAGCCTGCGGCTGAAGTACGGCGCCGCCACAGTGCTCGAGGGCGTGAGCATCGGCCTGGCCTTCACCGCGATCGTGGGCGTGCTCACCTTCTTGGCCCACCACAAGCTGCCCTACAAGAAGATGCTCGTGCTCACGGGCGCGACGATCGGCTTCGTGCTCGTCGTGATGGTCGGCGAGGGCGTGCAGGAGATGCAGCTCGCCGGCTGGCTGCCCACCACCACGATGGGCTTCACGCTGCCCGGCTGGCTCGGCACCTGGCTGGCGATCTTCCCCACGGTCGAGACGCTCACCGCCCAGGCGCTCGCCGCCCTGGCCGTGATCGGCTCGTACTTCCTGGCCGAGCACGTGCGCGTGCGCAAGCCGCTTCAGCGCGGCGAGGCGCCCGCGATCCGGTCCGACGTGCCGGTCGGCGAGCCCGCCGCCCTCCTGCGCTAGACGGCCGAGTCGAGAATCTCGGCGTTCTCCTCCTCCGGCGGGTAGCCGTAGGCGTAGACGAGCAGGTCCTCGTCGCCATGATTGACGCTCTGCAGAGCCGTGCCGGGCGGTACGCAGATGAGCGACCCGGCGGGAACGTCCTCCCGCACGGGCGGCTCACCGACGTACATGGACAGCGTGCCCTGAAGGACGACGAAGGTCTCCTCCTGAACCGGATGCCGATGCCGCCGCCCGCGAGCCCCCGGCTCATACCGCCACACGTTCGCACGCACATCCGCGAAGCCGGCGACCTCACTGAGCTCGGCGACATGCCGAGCGGGCTCGCCCGCCTCATGCGGACGGGTGATCCAATCAAGCGAGGCGGGGTTGACGACCCGGTACGCCACGGGCCCAGACTCTAGGGACTAGGGACTAGGAACTACCGCCCCCGGCGGTCCCTGCGCGTCTGCCACACGATCCAGAGCGTGAGCACGAAGACCGGTCCGAAGAAGATCGGCAGGTCGACCAGGACGTGGCCCATGTGGGCCAGCGGTAGCTCGCTCATGCCGGTGTGACGATTCGCTTGGTGGCATGCCTGAAACGGCGCGGCAGGTGCGGAAGCGGCTTGTCGGTGCGTGCATCGGCAGCCAGCTCCAGGCGTCTTAGCCCGAGGCCCATCGCCGCCAGCCAGACCACCACGATCAGGGCGAGCAGCAGGTAGGCGGGAAGCTGCAGCCACGTGGTCCCGCCGACGGCCTCGCGCTGGAGGATCTTCTTGTCGCGCACGAAGTCACGCGTGAACGCCGGCTTCGCCGGCACCTCCGGCGCCGGGATCGCCTTGTCGAGCGGCAAATAGATGGGCGTCGCCCGCACGCCGCGCCCGTTCTCAAGCCGCAGCATCGTCTTCCAGTTTCCGTAGGCCGGGATCGGCTTGGTGGTCCGGTAGACGCCCTCGGAGATCTTGTGCAGCCGGTCGACCACCAGGCCGCCGCCCTGCCACGACGTGACGGTCAGCCAGTCGGACTTCGACGCCGCGGAACGCGGCGAGAGCCTGATCGTGGCCGCAACCGTCCGGTGCGGCGCCGGTGTCACGTCGGTCAACGAGACAGAAGCGCTCGCCCGGCTGCCGCTGTTCATCGGCATCGGGAAGGCGATGCAGAACAGGAGCACCAGCGCCGCCGCGGGCAGCAGCCAGCGCGGCGCCGCCTGGCGCGGCAGCGAGCCGGCCGTGAGAGCACGGCCCACGAAGCCCCCGAGCACGCCGCCCGCGAGCGCCGCGATGAAGCCCATCACGGCGGCCTCCGGCAGCAACGCCGACGGCCACGGCAGCGGCATCCACACGTGCGACCAGCCCCACTCGGCCGCGAGGCCCACGGTGCCGATCAGCACGCCGGCGACCGCGCCGAGGGTCAGCGGCTTCTCGCGCGGGATCCGCCAGGCCACGAGCTCGACGATCAGCGCCTCCGCGATGTAGAGCGGGAAGTGCAGCGTGCTCAGGCCGAAGACGGAGCCCACGATCAGCGTCAGCAGTGCGCGGACCACCAGGTAGAACGCCACGGCCTGCAGGGCGCCGAGGCGGCCGATCTTCACGCGTGCGGCAACGAGGCCGACGCTCGCGGCGATCATCAGCAGGATCGGCTGGAACACCAGCTGGAACTGCGGCACGCCGTAGTCGAACTCCCCCTGCAGGGCCGAGAGGCCGAGCAGGAAGGCGCCGCCCGCCATCGCGGCGCGCAGCTTCACGAACAGGTTCGGAACCGTGCCGGACGCCGTCGCGCCGCGGGCCTCCACGAGCAGCACCCACACGCCCAGCGTGGCCAGCGAGGCCCCGCCGACCATCAGCACGTGGGTCGGGCCCCAGAGCGTCACGTCCTGGCCGAACAGCGTGTGCCAGACGTCATCGAGCGGGAAGCCGGTGAGCGCGAACCCGCCGCACATGAAGATCAGGACACCGCCCAGCGGCGCGTACCAGCCCTCGCTGATGCGGATCGCGGTGCGCACGTTCTTGTCGGCGCCCAGCACGATCGCCACGAAGCCGCCGACGGCGATGCCGAACAGGCCCACGAGGATCGGATAGTGAGCCGGCGTGCCAAACGGGCTCGGGTCGCGGCCGGTGTCGATGTGCTTCGCCACGTCCCAGTAGAAGCCGAACACGGCCACCAGCAGCGAGCCGCCGGTGATCGCGCTCGGAAGCGCCGCCCAGCCGGGCAGCCCGCTGACCCGCTCAGCGAAGCCGGCGAGCCGCCCGAGCCAGGAGATTCGCCCGGCGCGGTGAGCCATCGCCGTCCAGATGACGAACGCGGTGGCCGCCGTGGCGGCGCCCGTACCCCAGAGAATGTCGCCCATCTGCGCGCCGCGAGCGGGCTCGCTCCCGTTCGCCGCGAACGCGTAAGTGGGCGTGAGCAGCGCCCCGAGGACGCCGCTCACGAAGATCACAGCTCGAGTCTTGGCCCTGCCCATCATCGCCTCCGCCTCTCCGCTTACAAGACGATTGTTACACCGATCGGTGGAACATTAAACCTTGTAGTCGTCTCGGTTACAGCGGAGAGGCGGGGCTGCGCGCTACGCGGCGGGGCGAATCGGGTGATTCGAGACGATCAGCTCGTCCGCGTCGTAGCGGTCCTTCACCTCCTGGAGCAGCGCGTAGGTGTCGGCGTCGAACTGCTCGTCACCGTCACCGGCCATCTCCGAGAAGTTGAGGTAGTTGTGCGTGCTCCAGGGCTCGAGGGCGTCCTGGATGCGGCGGACGCCCGACTTGGCGGCCTCGTGCATCTCAGGGGTCGCGGCGATCCCGACGCCGAACATCACGTACTCGCCGTCCAGGCGCGCGGCGCCGTTCCCCGGCACCTTGCGGGCCACCGCGGCGCCGATGTGGCGCAGCTCGGCCGACAGGAGCGTGGAGCCCGAGTCGGGGCCAACGGCCTCGATGAAGGCGTCGATCGCCTCGCTCGGACCCTCGGCCAGCATCGAGCCGTCGCCGGCGCCGGGCACGGGATCCTCCGGGTCCTGGTGCAGGCGAACGAGCCCGGACGCCGGCATCACGGCGAACGTGTCCAGCTCGGCGCCGAGGGCGCGCAGCGGGGCGATGAGGGCGTCGCCCTCGGCCTGGCTGCCCTGGTAGGCGGCCTCGATCACGACGATCTGGCGGCCGCGCAACGGCTCGGGAATGTCCTCGAACGGGGGCAGGCGCAGGATGCGGCCGACGGAGGTCACGGTCTCGGGCGCCGTCCGGGTCCAGTCGCGCCAGGCGTGCAGCACCTCGGCGGAGCGCTCGATCGGGAAGATCAGCCAGCCGGCGTAGATCTCGGTCATCGGGTAGAGGTCGAACTCGATCGCGGTCACGAT
>DATNBJ010000188.1:0-10577 GCA_035572055.1 Thermoleophilaceae bacterium
ATCTCCGGCATGGCGCGCCGACGATACCCTGCCGCCATGTCCCGCAATGGGAAGCATCAGCCGGCCCGGCCGCGCATCGAGGTGGCTCAGTCCAGCGCCACCCCCGAGGAGGCAGCCGCCATCGCCGCGGCCATCGAACAGTTCCTGCGGGACACCGCCCCGCCGCCGGCGAGCGACAAGCCCGCGGCCAACCCGTGGGAGCGAGCCGCGCTGTACGAGGGCGTGGGCCACGACCCCGCGGGACCGTCACCCTGGGGAGACGCCGAGCCCTGGGGCTCGATCTCCTAGCGGACTAGTCCTGCGACAAGCCGTAGCGCTGACGGCTGAGCTCGCGGCGCGTCTTGAAGACCGACGACTTCTGGTCGCCGCCCTGCCACTTGTGACCGCCGGCGCCCTGCGGCTTGTTGCCGCCGCCGTGCCCGCAGCCGCCGCCGCCGTTGTTGTCGTCGCCCTGATCGTCGTCGCCGGACGGCGGGTTCTGCACCGGCAGGACCGGCACGGGCGGCTTCTTGTAGCCCTCCTGCTTGGGCGGCATCACGTCGGGCGTGGTGGTGGTGACCTGCTGGGTGGGAGGCGACGCGACGACCTGCGGCGTGGTCGTGGTCGGCGTCTGGACCTCGGGCGTCGTGGTGGTCGGCGGCGTCTCCGGCTGAGTGTCCTCGTGCTTCTTCGGGCGCTGCTTGTGCTCCTTGTGCTTCGGCTTCGGCGGCGGCACGTAGGCGTCGGGCCGCGGCGCCGAGCTCGCGAAGTTGTCCGACACGGGGACCGTGTTCACCACGTGGTGCTGCTGGCGGTGGCGCCGCGCGCGTTGGCGCTGGCGACGATGGCGCGCGGCAGCCGCCTTGCGCGCCTTTGTGGTCGTCGCCAGGCTCGGCCCCTCCGCCGACGCCACCTCTGCGCCGTGCGGCAGAGCGGGCCGCGCGACAGACTTCGCCGGCGCCTTGGCGACGGCCGCCGGAGCATGCTTTCCGCCCGCGGCCGCCCCGTTGCTGAGCGTGAGGTTCGCGGACTTCTGGCCACCGCCGCCGCCCGAGACGATGACCGCCGCCAGAACGGCGGCGGCCGCCACGAGCGGGCTGGCTGCCACCGCGGCGCGGCGGAATGCCTTGGCGCGCCGGGCGGCCGAGACCTTCTTGACCTTCGGGAGCTTCGGATTGGGCACTCCCCATGCCTCCTCCGGCAGGTCCGGGATGGCCACGAGCAGCGCCGCCAGCTCGGCCGGGCCCGGAACCGCGAGCTTGTCCGCGAGCTGGGCGATCCCGCGCGCGCGCCGGCGCGGGATCTCCGCCAGATCGACTCCCAGGAGGGCCGCCACCCGCTCGTCCGGGATCGCCCGCCGCAACGACAGGTCGAGCAGCGCCCGGGTACCGGGGTCGAGCTCCTGAACCGCTTGGGTCAAACGAGGATCGGTCATAGGCAAGGGACGGGACGCCTCCGCCGGGCCGATGTTATGTCCACCTCCGGCGGCAAACCATCCCCGGGTTGGGTACCGCGCTGGTGGTAGCCCCGCTATCAGCGAGAAAAACCGAGGGTGCCTGCTACCGTGCGCCGCCATGTCGGACCAGGAGACCGCGAACCCGGAGCTGACCCCGGCGCAGGTCGCCGAGATGGGCGACGTCCAACTGGTGGACGTGCGGACCGATCCGGAGTGGGACGCCGGCCACCTGGCGGGCGCCCGCCACGTGCCGCTCGAGCAGATCGGCACCGCGGCCGGGGAGATCGACCAGTCCCGCCCCGTCGTCTTCTACTGCCGGGTGGGCGAGCGCTCGGCGCTTGCCGCCCAGGCGTTTCGCGGCGCCGGCTTCGACGCCTACACGATGTCCGGCGGCCTGGTTGCGTGGGCCGAGGACGGCCGTCCGCTCGAGCCAGAGGGCGGCGACGTCGCCCAGCACAGCTCGATCCCGGATTTCTAGCTCACCCGAATAAGTCGTAATCCCGACCGGGTTTTGTAGTATTCGCGGACGCCGGCCGATCCGGCGCTCCCACGACGCACCCGATCAGGAGAAGCGAACGGCGATGGAGCCAGTCACGGCAAGCGACACCGGCGAGCTGCAGAAGACCGGCGGCAGGGGCTCGCTGGAGAGTCCCGAGGTCTACGAGAACGTCCCCGGTCACGTCATTCCGATCCTCGAGCGGGAGTTCGACGACTTCGACTCGCGCGCGGGCGGATTCCTCAAGGGCGAGGAGGGCGAGGACGTCTTCATCCCCTTCCGCCTGAAGCAGGGCGTCTACGGCCAGCGCCAAGAGGGCCGCCAGATGATCCGGGTGAAGCTTCCGTTCGGAGGCGTGAACCCCGACCAGCTCGACGCGTTCGCCGACATCGCCGAGCAGTTCACGCCGCTGCGCAAGGGCCACATCACCACGCGGCAGAACATCCAGTACCACCACGTGCCGCTCGCGGACGCCGCCAAGGTCATCCGCATCCTCGGCAAGGTGGGACTGTCGAGCCGCGAGGCCTGCGGCAACACCGTGCGCAACGTCACCGGCGACCCCTACGCAGGAGTCACCGAGGGCGAGCTGTTCGACATTACGCCCTACGCCGGAGCGTTCGTCCGCTACTTCGTCCGCAACGAGGTCTGCCAGCTCCTGCCGCGCAAGTTCAAGGTCGCCTTCACCGCCACCGACGAGGACCGCGCGATCACGAACATCCACGACCTCGGCTTCCTGCCGCGCATCCGCGAGGGCGTGCGCGGCGTGGAGATCCGCACCGGCGGCGGCACGTCGATCATGCCGCGCGTCGGCTCCGCGCTCTACGACTTCGTGGAGGTCGACAACGGCGACTACCTGAAGGTCTCCGAGGCGGTGCTGCGGATATTCGACCGCCAGGAGGACCTGCGCGCCCGGCGCGAGCGCGCGCGGCTCAAGTTCATGGTCGACCGGATCGGGATCGACGCCTTCCGCGAGGAGGTGGACCGCGAGCTCGAGCTCGACTGGGTGAACGAGCGCGACTTCACCCCCGACGAGCTGCTGTTCCTCCACGACGAGGAGGGCGCCGCCCCCGCGACGCCCGCGAGCTACGGCTCGCCGAACGGCGACAGCCGCGAATTCGACCGCTTCGTGGAGTCGAACGTCACGCCGCAGCGCCAGGCGGGCTTCAACGCGGTGGCCGTGAAGGTCACCCGCGGCGACCTGGCCCCCGAGCAGTTCCGCGCGCTCGCGCAGCTCATGCGCGACTTCACCGGCGGCTACGCGCGTACCAGCGTGGAGCAGAACCTGATCCTCCGCTGGGTCCGCGACGAGAGCCTCTACGACGTCTGGCAGCGCCTCAGGGAGATCGACCTGGGCGACGCGGGCGCGCACGAGGTCACCGACGTGGTGAGCTGCCCCGGCACCGACAGCTGCAAGCTCGGCATCACCGCTTCGATGGGTCTGAACAAGGCGGTGCAGGAGCGGCTCCAGTCGATGCAGATCGACGATCCGCTCACGCGCAAGGTCCACATCAAGATGAGCGGCTGCCCGAACGGCTGCGGCCAGCACCACATCGCGAACATCGGCTTCTACGGCGCCTCGATGAAGATGGCCGGCCGCCAGGTGCCCGCCTACGTGGCGCACATCGCCGGCCAGTACGACAACGGCGAGGTGGCGATGGGCCAGCGCCTGAAGGTGCGCCTACCCGCGCGCCGCGTGCCCGAGGCCGTGGAGCGCTGGCTCAACCTCTACCAGTCGCAGCGCGAGGAGGGCGAGGAGTTCAACGCCTTCTTCGCCCGGGTCGGCGCCGAGACCTTCGAGGCCGAGGTGAAGGAGCTGTCCCTGCCGGTGGAGTTCTCCCTGGAGACGGTGAACCACTTCATCGACTGGAATCGCCACGAGCCCTACAAGGTTGTGAGGGGCGAGGGCGAATGCGCAGTGTAGAGCCGCTGACCAGCCCGCCCGACCTCGAGGCCGCGAGCGCCGAGGAGGTGCTCGAGTACCTCGTCGACCGGTTCCATCCGCGCCTCTACGTGGCCTGCTCCTTCCAGAAGGAGGCCTCGGTGATCATGGACATGCTGCTGAAGATCGAGCCCGAGGCTCGCTTCTTCACGCTCGACACCGGCGTCCTCTTCCCCGAGACCTACGAGACGTGGCGCAGGCTCGAGCAGCGCTACGGCGTGCACGTGGACGTCTACCAGGGCATGAGCCTGGCCCGCCAGCGGCAGCTCCACGGCGACGAGCTGTGGAACGGCGACCCGGACGCCTGCTGCGGCATCCGCAAGGTCGAGCCGCTGAAGGAGGCGCTGTCCGAGGTGGACGCGTGGGTGTCGGGCCTGCGACGCGACCAGTCGCCCAACCGGGCGGACACTCCGAAGTTCCACTGGGACGAGAAGCACGACCTGTGGAAGGCGAATCCGCTGGCCGACTGGAGCGAGAAGGACGTCTGGTCGTACATCATGCAGAACGAGGTGCCGTACAACGACCTCCACGACAGGGGCTATTCATCCGTGGGCTGCACGCACTGCACGCTGCCGGGCGCTGGGCGCGCCGGGCGCTGGGCCGGCACCGACAAGATCGAGTGCGGGCTGCACGCGTGAGGGTCTCGGGTCTCGGATCTCGGGTGTGGGTGGCGTGGATCCGCTAATCGTCCTGTTCGGCCTCGGTGTCGGGGTGATGGTCGGGTTGACCGGAATGGGCGGCGGCTCGCTGATGACGCCGATCCTGATCCTGGTGTTCGGCTACAACCCGGTCACCGCCGTCGGCACCGACCTCGCCTACGGCGCCGTGACCAAGACCGTGGGCGGCTGGAAGCACTTCCGCCAGCGCACGGTGCACTTCCCGCTGTCGATGTGGATGGGTGTGGGCTCGGTGCCCGCCGCGATCGGCGGCGTCTACGTGCTCCACCTGCTCGAGCACAGATACGGCCCCTCATTCGACAACGCGATGCTGGTGGCCGTGGCCGCCGCGCTGATGTTCACCGGCGTGGCCGTGCTCGCGCGCGCGCTCTTCCTGCCGAAGCTCGTGCAGCGCGAGCGCGCGGACTTCGAGCTGACGACCCGCGACAAGGTCGCCGCGGTGGTGCTCGGCGTATTCGTGGGCTTCGTGCTCGGCGCGACCTCGGCGGGCAGCGGCTCGCTGATCGCGGTCGGGCTGATCATGATCTTCCGCCTCGTGCCCACGCGCGTGGTGGGCACCGACGTGTTCCACGCGGCCATCCTGCTGTGGGCCGCGGCGCTCGCGCACGTGGTGGCGGGCAACGTGGACTTCGGCCTGGCGGGCACGATCCTGATCGGCTCGGTGCCCGGCGTGTATCTGGGAAGCCACATGTCGGTACGCGTGCCGGTGGGCACGCTCAGGCTCGGGCTCGGCATCGTCCTGGTCGGCGCCGCGCTCGGTCTCCTCAGCAAGGCGGGCGCGGGAATACCGCCGGCGGTGATCGCCGCGGCGCCCGTGCTCCTGGCCGTGATCGTCGGCGGGCAGCGGTTCCACATGCGCCCGGGGCGGCTACGTCGAAACGACGCAACGGACCCCTTGCTGATACCTCAATCGGGCGAGTAGCTTCGCGTCTCCCCGAGAGGAGACTCGATGCCAAGACTTCGTCTGCCCAGCCCCGCGATGGTCGTTGCTCTGATCGCGCTGGTGGTCGCCCTGAGCGGCTCCGCGATCGCCGCCAGCGGCGTGATCATCAAGAAGTCCAGCCAGCTCGGAAAGAACGTCGTGACGAGCAAGGCGGTGAAGAACGGCTCGCTCAGCGGCGCCGACATCAAGCTGTCGAGCGTCGGAACGGTCCCGGCTGCGTCCAACGCCGGACACGCGACCGTCGCGGACAAGGCCAACAGCATCCCCTCGGCCGAGGGCTGGCACGAGGTCGGCGCGCCCGGCGAGCCGGGATTCCAGAACGGCTGGAACAACTTGGGCGCCCCCTTCCAGACGATGGCCTTTTTCAAGGATCTGTTCGGCGTGGTCCACCTCAAGGGATCGATCACCGCGGGCATCTCACCCACCGTGTTCACGCTGCCGGCGGGCTACCGGCCGGCGGGCAGAAGCGGCTACGCGGTGCTCGGCGGCGGCACCAACATCGGGAGGGTCGCGGTCGACGGGGACGGCACCGTGCAGATGCTGACCGGGACCCAGCCATTCGGACTCGACGGGATCAGCTTCCGCGCCGGGCAGTAGGCCATTCACATAACCTTCCCGCCTCATGTTCGGGAAGGTATTGGTCGCAAACCGCGGCGAAATAGCCATCCGCGTGATGCGCACGCTCGAGGAGCTGGGCATCGCCAGCGTGGCCGTCTACTCGGAGCCGGACCGCGACGCCCCGCACGCGCGGCGGGCCGACGAGGCGTTCCTGATCGGCCCGGGCCCGGCCAACGAGAGCTACCTCGTGGTGGAGAAGATCATCGAGGTGGCGCAGAAGTCGGGTGCCGAGGCGATCCACCCCGGCTACGGCTTCCTTGCCGAGAACGCGGCGTTCGCGCGCGCGTGCGAGAAGGCGGGCATCGTGTTCATCGGTCCGCCCGCCGACGCGATCGACGCGATGGGCTCGAAGACCAAGGCGCGCGAGCTGATGCGCGACGCCGGTGTGCCGATCGTGCCCGGCACCACCGATCCGGTGGCCACCGTCGACGACGCGGCCAAGGTGATCGACGAGACGGTCGGCTACCCCGTGGCGATCAAGGCCGCGGGCGGCGGCGGCGGCAAGGGCTTCCGCGTGGCGGAGTCCCAGGACGAGCTCGAGAAGGCGTTCGAGGGCGCCTCGCGCGAGGGCGAGAAGTTCTTCTCCGACCCGACCGTGTACGTGGAGCGCTACCTGCCCGATCCGCGGCACGTGGAGGTGCAGGTGCTCGCGGACGCGCACGGCAACGTCGTGCACCTGTTCGAGCGCGACTGCTCCGTGCAGCGGCGCCACCAGAAGCTGATCGAGGAGAGCCCCGCCCCCGCCGTCGACCCCGAGCTGCGCGAGAAGATCGGCAAGATCGGCACCGAGGCGGCGCGCGCCGTGGGCTACCGCTCCGCCGGCACGGTCGAGGGGCTGCTCCAGGACGGCGAGTACTTCTTCCTCGAGATGAACACCCGCGTGCAGGTGGAGCACTGCGTCACCGAGCTGGTCACCGGCATCGACATCGTGCGCGAGCAGATCCGCGTGGCGGCCGGCGAGGAGCTGCCGTTCAAGCAGGAGGACATCGAGCTGCGCGGCCACGCGATCGAGTGCCGCATCAACGCGGAGGACGCGTCGAAGAACTTCGCCCCGGCGCCGGGCACAATCGCCTCATACGTCGAGCCCAGCGGACCGGGCGTGCGCGTGGACTCGGGCGCCGAGGAGGGCTACGAGGTGCTGCCCCTGTACGACCCGATGATCGCCAAGCTGATCGTCTGGGACGTGGACCGCGAGGCCTCCACGCGGCGCATGATCCGAGCGCTGCACGAGTACCGGATCGAGGGCCTGAAGACGCTGATCCCGTTCCACCTCGCACTGCTCGACACCGACCAGTGGCGCAACGGCGAGACCTGCCGCGACCTGGTCGAGGACAAGAAGTGGCTCAAGGAGCTGGCGTTCGAGAAGCCGCCCGCCGCCGGCGAGGAGGAGGAGCCGAAGGTCGAGCGGACCTACGCGGTGGAGGTATCCGGCAAGCGCTTCGACGTGCGCGTGATCGGCGCAGCGCCGGCTGCGGCGCCGAACGGCGCCGCTCCCGCCAAGAAGGCCCCGAAGCGCGAGCGCTCGAAGGGCGCCGGCGGAGCGCCGGGCGAGCTGATCAGCCCGCTCCAGGGCACCGTGCTGAAGGTCGAGGTCGAGAAGGGCGCCCAGGTGGAGGAGGGCGCCTTGATCGCCGTGATCGAGGCCATGAAGATGGAGAACGAGATCACCGCTCCCGTCGCGGGAACCGTGGAGGAGCTACACGTGAGCCCGGGCGGCTCGGTGTCCAGCGGCGACACCATCGCCGTAATC
The DNA here is from genome assembly GCA_035572055.1 of Thermoleophilaceae bacterium. Lineage (GTDB taxonomy): Bacteria > Actinomycetota > Thermoleophilia > Solirubrobacterales > Thermoleophilaceae > JAICJR01. Next base: position 7,859 of record DATNBJ010000188.1, read on the forward strand.
AAGTGATTAGTGCCTAGTCGCTAGTCCCTAGTCCCTAGTCCCGAGAGCAACCAAGCCCGCCTCGCCTGTCGGCGTCACCCGGAGGGCGCGCGTCGATTTCATCCGCTTGATCCAGCCCAGGTCGAAGAAGCGGTTCGCGATCGCCGCCCCCAGCGCTCCGCCCAGGTGGTGGCGCTGCTCGCTCCAGTCGATGCAGTAGCGGATCAGCGGGCGGCGGCCGTCGGGCAGCTCGATGCCGAGCTCTTCCAGCGGGCCGGTGTCGCCGAGGCGGTACTCCACGTCCCAGCCCGGTGAGGAGAGGCGGTCCTCGCGCGCGCGCTCGGGATCGAAGAGGCCGTCCCCACCGACGATCACGCCTCGGTCGAGCAGCGCGGTGAACAGGTCCGTGCCGAGCTTCCCGGCCAGGTGGTCGTAACAGGTGCGCGCCTCGCGGATGGCGTGCGCGCGAGTGCCCTCGCGGAGCGAGCGGACGGGCGCGGCGGGCGCCACCCGGGCCATAGCCTCGAGCAGGTCGCCGATGTGCGGGCCCGCAAGGCGGAAGTAGCGGTGGCGCCCGTGCCGCTCAGCGCTCACCAGGCCCGCGCTCGTGAGCTTGCGCAGGTGCTCGCTCGCGGTGGACGCCGCCACCCCCGCCTCGTCGGCCAGGACACTGGCGGGCAGGGCGCGGCCGTCGCCCAGGGCCGCGAGCATGCGCGCCCGACCCGGGTCGGCCAGCACCGCGGCCAGGGCCGCTATGTCCGTGTCGCCCCTCACGTCCGTGAGGCTACAACGGAAACATTTCGTTTCGGGACGAAGTGTTCGCGGCACACAATTGGTGGCGTGCTTCCACTCATCGCAGTCAGCCTCGGCTACTTCATGGTGATCCTCGACGCGACGGTCGTGAACGTCGCGCTGCCCTCGCTGGGGCGCGATCTCGGCGGCGGCGTGAGCGAGCTCCAGTGGGTCGTGGACGGCTACACGCTGGTGTTCGCCGGCCTGCTGCTCTCCGGTGGGTCGCTCGGCGACCTGCTGGGCGGCCGGCGCGTGTTCGAGTTCGGCCTGTGGCTGTTCACCGCGGCGTCGGCGGCATGCGCGCTCGCCCCATCGGTGGACCTGCTCGTGGCCGCGCGCCTCTTCCAGGGACTCGGGGCCGCGCTGCTCGTGCCGAGCTCGCTGGCGCTGCTGCGCGCGGCCTATCCGGACGCGCACGAGCGGGCGCGTGCCGTGGGCATCTGGGGCGGCGTGGCCGGGGTGGCGGCGGCGTCCGGGCCGATCATCGGCGGCTTCGCCGTCTCGGCGATCAGCTGGCGCGCCGTGTTCTTCATCAACGTGCCGATCGGACTGCTGGGACTGTGGCTCGCCGCCCGCCACCTGCCGCCGCGCACCGACTCGTCGGGCGGCGGGCTCGACCCGCTGGGCCAGGTCGCCGGCGTGCTCGCGCTGGGTCTGCTCACGGTTGGCCTGATCGAGACGGCCCTGCTCCCGCTCCTGATCTTCCCCTTCGCGCTGGCGGCCTTCGTGGCGCTCGAGCGGCGGATCGCCAGGCCGATGCTTCCGCTCGGGCTGTTCCGCAGTCACACCTTCTCCGGGTCGAGCTACGTGGGCCTCGCGATCAACCTCGGCTTCTACGGGATGCTGTTCGTGATCAGCCTCTACTTCCAGCAGGTACGCGGCTACAGCGCGCTGCAGACCGGACTCGCGCTGTTGCCGCTGGGCATCTTCGTGGCGCTCTCCTCGGTGCTGTCGGGCAAGCTCACCGGGCGGGTCGGCGCGCGGCTGCCGATGCTGCTCGGGCTCACCGTGGCGGCGCTGGGCTTCTTCGGCCTCGTGGCAGCGGGACGCCACACCGACTACGCCGTGCTCGTGGCCCCGCTCATCGCGGTCGGGTTCGGCATGGCGATGACGATGCCGGCGGCCACCGCGGCGATCATCGAGTCGGCGCCCGCGGACCGCGCGGGGATCGCCTCGGGCGTGCTGAACGCCAGCCGCCAGGCGGGCGGTGCGATCGGGGTGGCGCTGCTCGGCGCGCTCAGCCTGCACGTGGCCATGGTGGTGGCGGGCGCCGTCTTCTTCAGCGCCGCCGGCGTGACCGCCCTCACCGTGGAGCGCCGCGTGTAGGTTGTCCGCCGGCTTGCTGACCGGCACCTTCATCAACGTCGGGGCGATACTCGCGGGCACGGCGTTCGGCTATCTGGTGGGCAGCCGGCTGCCCGGCTCGATGCACGAGCGCGTGATGGCCGGCCTCGGGCTCGTGGTGCTCGTGATCGGGGTGGACAACGCGCTGGCCTGGCGCGACACCAACCCGCTCTACGTGCTCGGCGGAGTGCTGCTCGGGGGGCTCGTGGGCGAGGTCATCTGGATCGAGGACGCGCTCCAGCGCTTCGGCGACCGCATCCAGCGCACGGTGTCGCGCGGACGCCACTCCACCGTCAGCGAGGCGTTCGTCACGGCCAGCCTGCTGTTCTGCGTCGGCCCCCTGACCGTCGTGGGCTCGATCGAGAACGGCCTGACCGGCGACTACCAGACGCTCGCCACCAAGGCGATGCTCGACGGCTTCGCCTCGATCGCGCTGGCCTCGACCCTCGGCTGGGGCGTGGCCATCGCCGCCGGCACCGTGCTGGTGGTGCAGGGCGCGCTTTCGCTCGGCGCGGGGCTCTTCAAGCACATCCTCGAGGGCGAGGCGCTCGACGCGCTGACGAGCGCCGGCGGGGTCCTCATCATCGGGATCTCGCTGAAGCTG
>DATNBJ010000189.1:0-10703 GCA_035572055.1 Thermoleophilaceae bacterium
TCGGGTCGAGGATCCCGATCTTGCCGTTCTGCTTCGACACGAACCAGATCCGGCCGGCGAAGTCGGGCAGCGCCGAGGTGATGTGCTCGTTCGCCGTGAGCACCTTGCCGAGGTCGTATGAGCGCTGTTTCACGAGCCGCGTGCCGGTCGAGTTCTCGGCGATCACCCAGAGCTGGTTGTCCTTGGTCGCGCTCCAGATGCGGTCCTTCGAGTCGAGGAAGAAGTAGCCGCCGCCGGTGAAGTTCTGGTACGCCGGGGTGCCGCTGTTGTCGGGCGGGTTCGGCATGACGAGCTCGGCACGGACCGCCAGCGTGGTGGGGTCGATGATGCGCGCGACGGGCGGCGCCACGTTCGACGGGCATACGCTGAGGATGCGGCCGTGCCTGTCGAACGTCAGCGTCCCGCAGAGCGACGCGGGCAGCGAGCCCGAGTACGCGATCGGGTTGCGGCCGAGCGGGCCGGGCCGCTGATAGGCGTCGGTCATCCACGTGTCGTTGTGGATGTTGTTGTTCGGGTTCTTGCCGAGGATCGGGTTCTGCGGCGCGATCGTGGGCGCGGTGGGCTGGGCGGAGAACGGCGAGCCGGTGTAGCCGGGCAGTGGGGTGGCCGGGCCGGGCGCGATCGGCAGGGCCACGGCCACGGCGGCGGCCGTCGCGGGCAGGCTGACGGCGAGCGCCGCCACGATCAGGGCGCAGGTTCTGCGCACGTCTCCCTCCGGTGGTCTGGGGCGAGGACGGCGTGAGCCTAATCGCTCAACCGCGGAGCGCTCAAGCGGCAGCCGGCTGGATCTGCGCCGAGGGGAGCGTCGTGCGAGCGCCGGCTCGCCGCGGTCGGCACCGGCCCCTCACCCACCACGCGGGACCTGCTCCGGCGTTTGCGGCGTTAGGCTCGCCGCCCTGTGCGGGTCCTGGTCGTGACGAACCTCTATCCCACCGCCCGGCGCCCAGCGCTCGGCCCGTTCGTGCGCGACCAGGTCGACGCGATGCGCTCGATCGGCGGCGCGGACATAGAGCTCCACTCCTTCGACCCGCCCGGCGGGATCCGCCCCTACCTGCGCGAGGCGCTGACGCTCGCGGGCAAGTACCGCCGGCAGCGATTCGACATCGTGCACGCTCACTACGGCCTGACCGGCGCGTGCTCACTCGCGGTTCGCCGCGGCAGCCACATCACCAGCTTCCACGGCGACGACCTGCGCCTGCCGAAGACCGTGCCGGTCGCGAAGCTGGTCACGAAGCTGATCGACCTGCCGGCGACGGTGTCGGCCAACCTGGCGCGCACCTCGGAACGGGTCCTCGGCCGCGCCGGCACGGACCGCCGCGTGGCGGTGCTCCCGTGCGGCATCGACCTCGACCGGCTGCGACCGCTCGACCGCGCCGAGGCGCGCGCGCAGCTCGGCCTCGACCCGGACCGCCGCTACCTGCTCTTTCCCGCCGACCCGGCGCGGCCCGAGAAGCGCCACGACCGCGCGCGCGACCTGGCGGAGGCGGCCGGCGCGGAGCTGATCCACTACGACAACACGCCTCCCGAGCGCGTGCCGCTCTACATCAACGCAGCGAACGCGGTGATCGTCACCTCCGAGCGAGAGGGGTTCGGGCTGGCGCCGCTCGAGGCGCTCGCGTGCGACGTGCCCGTGCTGGCCACGGACGTGGGCATCGCGCCGCTGGCCCTCGCCGGGATCCCCGGCACGCTCTGCGCGCCGTTCGACCGCGACAGCTGGCAGCCGGCACTGGCGCCCCACCTCGCGACCCCCGACCCGCGTGTGGAAGGCCGCGCGCGCGCCGCGCTGTTCGGCAGCCGCCGGATGGCCGAGCGCGTGCTGCTCGCATACCGGGAACTGGCGGGCGACGGCGAATGAGAACGCGGAGTTATCCGCAATGTCCACGGGTATAGTGGCCCGCTGGGCTGCTCCCGCTACCCAATTCGTGCGATGCCCAGCTTCTTGAGACGTCTCCTCGACCGCCTCTCCGCGAGGATCGACCGCTCGGCCCGGGGCACCGCGGTGCCGGCCGGCACCGAGCCGCCCACACCGGGTGAGAACCCGAAGCCCACCGCTCGCGAGCGCACGGTGATGCGCCGCAGGCTGCGCGCGCTGCGCCGCCGGCGCGAGGTGCTGATGATGGAGGTGGGGGGCGAGGTGCTCGAGTCGAGGCGCAGCTCCGACAGCGCCCGGCTCGACGACAAGACCGCCGAGCTCGAGCAGGTCGACCGCGAGGCGCGCGCCCTCGCCGAGGCCCTCGACGAGCTGAAGACCCTCGACGAGGTGATCGCCTCCGGCGTCGCGCGGCGCTGCCCGAGCTGTGGCGAGCTGGTGGCGAGCCGCGAGAGCTACTGCTCGGCCTGCGGCACGTCGCTCAAGGGGGCGCGGCCCAGCCCGCCCGAGGCGGCCGGCGCCCAGCGCCCGCCCGCCCGCGTGGCCGGCCGCACCGGAGCCACCACCGCCACCGCCGCCGGCCACGGCCCGAGCGGCGGCAGCGCGCCGCCGCCCACCGCCTAGAGGCTCCAGTAGGGCCCGAGCACCGAGGCCGCCGCGTCCACCAGCGGCGTGCGCTCAACCGACCGCGGCGGCTGTGCCGACCCGTCCGCGCTGAGCGCCTCGAGCGTCGCCACCACCGAGCTCGACAGCGCCTGCAGGTCGTAGCCGCCCTCGAGCATCACGCCGATCGGCGCGTTCACGGACCCGGCCAGCGCCGCGACGTGACGAGCCAGCTCGGCGAACGACGAGGTCTCGAGCATGCAGCTCGCCAGCGGGTCGCGCCGGTGTGCGTCGAACCCGGCCGAGACGAGCACGAGCTCCGGCTCGAACGCCCGCGCGGCGGGCACCACCACGTGCTCGACGAGCGCCAGCCACTGGTCCTCGTCCGAGCCGGGTGGCACGGGCAGGTTGATCGAGTAGCCCTCCCCCTCGCCCGCGCCCACGTCGTTCAGCGCACCGGTGCCCGGATAGAGCGGCGACTGGTGGATGCTCGCGAACAGCACCGCGCTCGTCTCGTGGAAGATGTCGTTCGTCCCGTTGCCGTGGTGCACGTCCCAGTCGAAGACCAGGACGCGCGTGAGCCGGTGCGAGTCGAGGGCATGGCGCGCGGCCAGCGCGATGTTGTTGAACAGGCAGAAGCCCATCGCGGCCGCCGACTCGGCGTGATGGCCGGGCGGACGCATGCCGGAGAAGGTGAGCCGCGCCTCGCCGGAGACGAGCGCGTCGACCGAGGCCACGGCGCCGCCGGCCGAGTGCAGCGCCGCCGACCAGGACCCCGGCGAGGCCGGCGTGTCCGGGTCGAGCGAGATGCCGCGCTCGCTCATCACGCGCACGTGCTCCACGTACGCCTCCGGGTGCACGCGCAGGAGAACGTCGCGGTCCACCTCCGGTGCGTCGCGGCGCTCGAATCCGAGCCAGTCGCGCTCCTCCATCGCGGCCTCGATGGCCGGGATGCGGCCGGGACCCTCCGGGTGCGGCCCCGTGTCGTGCTCCAAAGACGACTCGTGGCGGAAGTAGAGGGGCGATGCCATCCCGGTACCGTAATCCGCCACCGTGACGCACGACGGCATCACCAAGGCCGACCGGGCCGACGTCGTCGTGGTCGGCGCCGGCGCCGCGGGCCTGTACGCGGCGCTCGTGGCGGCGCGCGAGGGTGCGCAGGTGGCGCTGGTGTCGCGCTCGCCGCTGGCGGAATCGGCCAGCTACTGGGCGCAGGGCGGGATCGCCGCGGCGCTCGCCGAGGACGACTCGCCCGAGCTTCACCTGGAGGACACGCTCAAGGCAGGGCGCGGCGCGACCCGGGAGAGCGCGGCGCGGGTCCTGTGCGAAGACGCGCCCGCGCGGGTGCACGACCTCCAGCAGCTCGGCGTCCGCTTCGACGCGGACCGCAACGGCGCGCTGGCGCTCGGCCTCGAGGGCGGCCACTCGCGCCGCCGCGTGGCGCACGCCGGCGGCTCGGCCACCGGCCGGCGGATCACGCGCGACCTGTCGGCGCTCGCCGCGCTGCACCCGCTGATCGACGTGCTCGAGCTGACCACCGCCCGTGCGCTGTGGGTGGACGAGGGACGCTGCGTCGGCGTGCTGGCCGAGCCGGCTCAGGGAGCGCCGCGGCCACTGCTCGCGCGCGCGGTGGTGCTCGCCACCGGCGGCGCGGCGGCGCTGTGGCAGCGGACCACCAACCCGCGCGGCGCCACCGGCGTGGGCATGACCTTGGCGCACGCGGTGGGCGCGAAGCTCGCCGACGTGGAGTTCATGCAGTTCCACCCCACCGCGCTGGTCCGCCCGGGCGAGCGGCACGACGGCTTCCTGATCACAGAGGCGATCCGCGGCGAGGGCGCCACGCTGATCACCGCGCACGGCGAGCGCTTCGTGAACGAGCTCGCTCCGCGCGACGAGGTGGCGCTGGCAATCGAGCAGCGGCTGCGCGAGGGCGACACCGTCCTGATCGACATGCGCGACATCGATCTGGCTCGGTTCCCCAACATCGTCTCGGCGCTCGAGGCCGCCGGTTTCGACCCCGGCAGCGAGCCCGTGCCAGTCGCCCCGGCCGCCCATTACACGATGGGAGGCGTGGCGACCGACCTCAACGGGCGCTCGTCACTGCCCGGTCTGTATGCAGTGGGCGAGTGCGGCTGCACCGGTCTCCACGGGGCCAACCGGCTCGCGTCGAACTCGCTGGCCGAGTGCTTCGTCTTCGGCTACCGCGCCGCCCGCGCGGCGCTCGATGAGCCGGAACCGCCTGCAAACGACCCATCTCCACCGGAGACGGGGCCGGCGGCGATCCCCTCGGTCGAGACCCGCCGGGCGCTGTGGCGACTGGCGGGCCTGGAGCGCGACGCCGCCGGCCTCACGCGCCTGTTGGGCGATCCCTTCCCGCTGGCGCGCCTCATCGCCCACTCGGCCCTCGAGCGGGAGGAGAGCCGTGGCGCCCACCAGCGCAGCGATCGCCCGGAAACCGACCCGGCCCTCGATGAAAAGCACCTGCTCGTGGGCGACGAAAACGGCAGCGCCGAGTGGGAGGTCTGGGGTTAGTACGGCCCCGTCTAAACCCGCTGTATGCAACATTCCGGCGATGTGTCGCTCTTAAAGTCACCTTAATAATGACTTCGTTTGGGCTTTACAGCGCGGTGGAATACTCCGAACTGGTGTAGGGGTTGGTCACCCAGCACGGCTGCTAACCAAAGGGAATGGGAGGCCCGCGCCATGTATCAATTCAGTCGCTCGATCTACCGCGAACTTGCCAACGAGGTAGTCGACGACGGCACGGATGCGTTTTCGACTCGGTTGGATTTCCTGAAGTGCTGTGAGGCCGCGATGGACCGCCTGGCGAGCGATCGCCACTACTTCGCGCGGCCGTCTCGATCGCTCTTCCGGGACGTCCGGATGTACTTCCCGATCAACAGTCAGTTGCACGTTTTTCGGGTTATCGAGCGCTACATGACGCTCGCCGAGGAGTATGTGGACCGGCATATGCAGGAGGGGATCTCGCTGGACGGCAGTCCGCTGTCGTGTCACGCGAGCACTCGCAAGGGCACGCCATGTCAGCGCATACCGCTGCCGGGGAGCAAGTACTGCCCGTCGCACAAGCACCTTGAGGAGGAGTTTGCGGTAAGCGCCGCGTAGTCGCGGGCATCGCCGCATAGCTGGCGCGCTCCCGCGAGCCCGGACAGGAGGTCCGAGGCGCACGGAGTGTGACTTGCATGAGGGGCGGGGAGCCGGAGGAAGACCCAGGGGGCAGCGACGCCCCGGCAGGGGACCGGCACCCCGCCTCTCAGGCTTTCCGCGCTTAGATTGCGCGGATGCTGCTCGGGGTCGACGTCGGAGGCACGTTCACCGACGCCGCCCTGCTCACGCCCGGCGGCCTCGTGACCGCGAAGGCGCCGAGCACGCCCGGCGACCAGTCCGAGGGCGTGCTGGACGCGGTCCAGGCGGCGCTCGACGCTGCCCACGCGGCGGCGTCCGACGTCGAGCGCTTCGTGCACGGCATGACCGTGGGCACGAACGCTCTGCTCGAGGGGAAGGTGGCGCGCACCGCGCTGCTCGCCACCGAGGGGTTCGTCGACCTGGAGGAGCTCCGCCGGCAGGCGCGGCCCGACCTCTACCGGCTCTGCGCCGGGCACCCTCCCCCACTCGTGCCGCCCGACCTGCGAGTGCCGGTGCCGGAGCGGATCGGACCCGACGGCGTGCTGCGGCCGCTCGACGAGGAGCGGCTTCGCGAGCTGGTGCGCGATCGCTGCCCCGGCGTGGAGGCCGTCGCGGTGTGCCTGCTGTGGGGGTTCCGGCATCGCGATCACGAGCGCGCCGCGGCGGAGCTGCTCGCGGCCGAGCTGCCTGACGTGCACGTGTCCACCTCGCACGAGACCGCGGGCGTGTTCCGCGAGTACGAGCGCTGCGCCACCACGATCGTGGACGCCGCGCTGTCGCCGCTGCTGCGCCGGTACCTGGAGCGGCTGGCGACGCGCGCCCGCGAAGCGGGCCTGCCCGAGCCCGAGGTGATGCTGTCGGGCGGCGGCGTGGCGAGCGCAGGGACGGCCGCGCGCCACGGCTCGTGGACGGTGCTGTCGGGGCCTGCCGGCGGTGCGGTTGGAGCCGCCCGCAGCGCGCAGCGGGCGGGCGCGGAGGACGTGGTGGCCCTCGACATGGGCGGCACCTCTTGCGACGTGTCCGTGGCCTTCGGCGGCCGCGCCGGCGAGACCGGCGGCCGCGAGGTGGGCGGCCGCGCGCTCGCACTGCCGATGGTCGACGTCCACACGATCGGCGCGGGCGGGGGCAGCGTGGCGTGGAGGGACGCGGGCGGCGCCCTGCGCGTGGGGCCGCGCTCGGCGGGCGCCGTGCCGGGACCCGCCTGCTACGGCCGCGGCGGCGAGGAGCCCACGGTGACCGACGCGAACCTGCTGCTCGGCTACCTCGACTCGGACTCGCCGCTCGCGGGCGGTGTGGAGCTGGACCAAGACGCCGCCCAGCGCGCCGTCGGTGGCCTGGCCGCCTCGCTCGGGCTGTCGCCGCAGGACGCGGCGGCCGGGATCGTGCGGGTGGCCAGTGCCGAGATGGCGCGTGCCGTCCGCGTGATGACGGTGGAGCGGGGCATCGATCCGCGCGACCTCGCCCTGCTGGCATTCGGCGGCGCCGGGCCGCTGCACGCCTGCGCGATCGCCGACGAGCTCGGCATGCGGCGGGTGGTGGTGCCGCAGGCGTCTGGGGTGCTGTCGGCGCTCGGGCTGATCGTGTCCGAGCGGCGGCGCGATCTCGTGGAGAGCGTGCTGCTGGCCGGCGAGGGTCTCACGCGCGAGGCGGTCGCCGAGGCCGTGGACCGGCTCGCGGCGCGCGGACGCGAGGAGCTCGAGTCCGGCGACGGCGAGGTCCGCGCGGGCTACGACCTGCGCTACGCGGGCCAGGCGTTCGAGCTCACCGTGCCGGGCGACGCGTCGCCGGACCCGGACGAGCTGCGCCGCGCCTTCGACGCCGCGCACGAGCGGCGCTACGGCTACTCGGACCCGGACGCCGTGCTCGAGCTGGTGACCATTCGCGTGAGCGTGGCGCTTCCGGGCGGCCAGCTGGCGGCGCCCGCGGCGGCGGCGGTCGCCGAGCCGCGGAAGCGCCTGGCGATCTTCGCCGGCGAGCCCATGGACACCACCGTGCTGCGCGGCGGCTTCGAGAACGTCCGCGGACCGGCGGTCTGCGAGCTGCGCGAGGCCACGCTGGTGGTGCCCCCCGGCTGGTCCGGCGCGGCGGACGAGGACGGCACGATCGTGCTCGAGCGAAGCTGATGGATCCGGTCACCCTCCAGGTGATGGTCGGCGCGCTGAAGGCCGCGTGCGACGAGATGGGCGTGGTGCTGGTCCGCTCGGCCCATTCGGCCAACATCAAGGAGCGCCGCGACTCCTCCACCGGCCTGTTCGACCCACGCGGCGAGATGGTCATGCAGGCCGAGCACATCCCGGTGCACCTCGGGGCCATGCCGTTCGCCGTGGCGGCGATCCTCGAGGAGGAGCAGCGGCCGGGCGACGCCTGGATCCTCAACGACCCCTACTGCGGCGGCACCCACCTGCCGGACATCACGCTGGTCTCCCCCGTGTTCTGGAAGGACGAGCTGGTGGGCTTCGCCGCCAGCCGCGCCCACCACGCCGATGTGGGCGGCAAGCTGCCGGGCAGCATGCCGGCGGACTCGCGCACGCTCGACGAGGAGGGCGTGGTGATCCCGCCGAGCCGCCTGGTGAGCGAGGGCACACTCGACGACGAGCTGCTCGCCGACCTGACCGGCCGAATGCGGGGTCCCGCCCAGCGCCGGGCCGACCTGAGAGCGCAGCTCGCCGCCGGCCGCACGGGCGGCGCGCGGCTGTGCGAGCTGGTGGACCGCTACGGGCTCGACACCCTGCGCGAGGCGATGAGCGGGACGCTCGACTACGCGGAACGGCGCACGCGCGCGCGAATCGCGGAGCTGCCCGACGGCGTCCGCGAGTCGAGCGACGTACTCGAGGCGGCCGACGGCGATCTCGAGCTGCGGCTGCGCGCCGAGGTGGCGGGCGACGAGCTGCGGCTCGACTTCGCGGGCTCCGCCGACCAGTACGACGGCAACCTCAACTGCCCGCTGGCGGTCACGCTGTCGGCCTGCTACTTCGCGGTGCGGGTGCTCACCGACCCCGACGTGCCCGCCTGCGCGGGCGCCTACCGGCCCGTGAGCGTCAGCGCTCCCGAGGGCTCGCTGCTGAACGCCCGGCCGCCGGCGGCGGTGGTGGCCGGCAACGTGGAGACCTCTTCACGGGTGGCGGACCTCGTGCTCGCCGCGTTCGGCCGCGCGCTCGGGCAGGGCACGATGAACAACCTCACGCTGGGCAACGACCGCTTCACCTACTACGAGACGCTCGGCGGCGGCCAGGGCGCCTGCCCGGACGCCGATGGGCCGAGCGCCGTGCACGTGGCGATGAGCAACACGCTCAACACGCCGGTGGAGGCGCTCGAGCTGGAGTTCCCGCTGCGGGCGGTGGAGTACGCGGTGCGGCGAGGGTCGGGCGGCGCCGGCAGGTTCAGGGGCGGCGACGGCGTGGTGCGCGAGCTCGAGGCGCTCGACGAGATGAGCTACTCGCTGATCACCGAGCGCCGCCGCAATGCACCGCCCGGCGCGGACGGCGGCGAGCCCGGCCGGCCCGGGCGGAACCTGCTGAACGGCGAGGAGCTGCCGCCGAAGGCATCGGGCACGCTGAAGCCGGGCGACCGGCTGCGCATCGAGACGCCGGGCGGCGGCGGACATGGCTAGCCTGCGGCGGATGCGAGAAATCAAGAAGGTGGCTTTCCTGGGGATGGGGATCATGGGCTCGCGGATGGCCGCCAACGTGGCCAGGGCCGGGTTCGACATGACGGTTTGGAACCGAACGCGCGAGCGCGCGGAGGCGGTGGCAGAGGCGACCGGCGCGACGCTGGCCGACACCCCGTCACACGCCGCGGCGGACGCGGACGCGGTGATCACGATGGTGGTCGACTCGCCTCAGGTCGAGGCGGTCCTGCTGGGCGACAACGGCGCGGCGGGCTCGCTCGCCGAGGGCGCGCTCGTGATCGACATGTCCACGATCGCGGCGAGCGCGGCCCAGGAGATTGCCGGGCGGCTCGGCGAGCGGGGCATCGGCTTCCTCGACGCGCCCGTGAGCGGCTCGAGCCCGAAGGCCGAGGACGGCACGCTGACGATCATGGTGGGCGGCAGCGACGAGGACTTCGAGCGCGCCAAGCCGCTGTTCGACTCGATGGGCGAGCTGATCGTCCACGTGGGCCCGCAGGGTCACGGCCAGCTCGTGAAGCTGCTGAACAACACGCTCGCCGCGGTGAACGCGGCGGCGCTCGGCGAGGCGATCACGGCGGCCCGCAAGGCCGGCCTCGACATGGAGGCGCTGGTGCGGGTGGTGGGCGCGAGCTCGGGCAACTCGACCATGCTCCAGATCAAGGCGAAGCCGATGATCGAGCACGACTTCACCCCCCTCTTCCGGCTCGATCACATGCTCAAGGACGTGCGCCTCTGCCTCGAGACGATCCGTGAGCTTGGCACACGGGCACCGGTCGCCGAGACCGCCTGCACCCTCTACGAGCAGGCGTCAGTCAACGGACTCGGAGACGACGATTTCGGCTCTGTAATCGAGTCCGTAGAGGATCAGTGACGGAGGTCACACAGGAAATTCCCTTGAATTTCCCACCCCGTTTCGTAGAATGCCGTTCCCCGCGCCGGTTTCCCACGTTCGCCGTCTCGGAGCGCGGGTGGAGGTTGTTTCTCTTCTATGCCAATTGCTTTCAAAGAGTGGGCTGTGACCGTGCGTGCCCTCGCAGAGGGTGAGCAGCTGCTGACCCTGCGCAAGGGTGGAATACGCGAGGAGTCGCGCCACTTCGAAATCGAACACGACCGTTTCTTCCTGTACCCCACGTTCGACCACCAGGCCGGCGATCTCATCCGTGAGTCGCACAAGCCGGAGCTGGCCCGGGCGCTCGAGGAGGGGGTATGGGCGGGTGGCGAGCCCACGCCGCGCCAGCTTCTGCAGGCCGGCGGTGTGCCGCAGCCCGAGCGGGTGCGCATCCGCGCCTGGGCCGAGGTGGCCGCGAGCTACCTGATCACGGACAGGCGCTGTGTCGACGCGCTCTCGCCCTACTACGTCTGGACCACCGACTATGCCGAGAAGCGGCTGGCGTGGAAGCGCCGGCACCCGCTTCACGTGATCGTGCTGCGCACCTACCGGATCCCGCGTCCGGTCAC
>DATNBJ010000190.1:0-7974 GCA_035572055.1 Thermoleophilaceae bacterium
ACGTCGAGCACCACCGGGCCGTCGGTGGCGAGCGCCGTCTTCATGGCGTCGACCACCTCGTTCTTGTCGGTGACCCTCATGCCCACCGCGCCGAACGCGTCCGCGAGCTTCACCCAGTCCGGGCTCGCACCCATCTTCACCGACGAGTAGCGGCGGTCCCAGAACAGCTCCTGCCACTGGCGGACCATGCCCAGATAGCCGTTGTTCATGATGAAGACCTTGACCGGGATCTGCTCGGTGACGCAGGTCGCGAGCTCCTGGCAGTTCATGATCACCGAGCCGTCGCCCGCCAGGCAGACCACCGTCTGATCCGGACAGGCCACCTGGGCGCCCATCGCCGACGGCAGGCCGAAGCCCATCGTGCCGAGGCCGCCCGAGTTGATCCACTTCCGCGGCTCCTTGAACGTGAACCACTGCGCCGCCCACATCTGGTGCTGGCCGACGTCGGAGGTCAGGATCGCGTCGCCGCCCGTGGCCTCGTAGATCGCCTGGACCATCCGCTGCGGCTTGATCTCCGAGTCCTCGGAGTCGTCGTAGTGCAGCGGGTGCTTCTCCTGCCAGGTATTGATCCGCTGCCACCAGCCGTCGAGGCGGGTGGCGTCGGTCTCGAGCGCGCGGTACTCCCGCGTGAGCTTGGGCAGCACCTTCTTCGCGTCGCCAACGATCGGGATGTGCGCCGGCACGTTCTTCGAGATCTCGGCCGGATCGACGTCGATGTGGATGAACTTCGCCCGCGGGGCGAACTCGGAGAGCTTGCCCGTGATGCGGTCGTCGAAGCGGGCGCCGATCGCGCAGATCAGGTCCGCCTCGTCCATCGCGTAGTTGGCCGTGCGAGTGCCGTGCATGCCCAGCATGCCGAGCCACTGCTCGTGATCGCCGGGAAACGCGCCCAGGCCCATCAGCGTGCAGGTGATCGGAAAGCGGTCCGATGTGACGAGCTCGATCAGCTCCCTCGAGGCGTCCGCGTTCACCACGCCGCCGCCCGCGTAGATCACGGGCCGCCGGGAGTTGGCGAGCGCCTTGGCCGCCAGTCGGATCTGCTTGGCGTTGCCCTCGGTGGTCGGCTGATAGCCCGGCAGGCCGATGCCGTCGACCGGCTCGTACGGGATGTCCGCTCGCGACAGGTCCTGCGGGATGTCGACGAGCACAGGGCCGGGCCGGCCCGTGCGCGCGATGTGGAACGCCTCGTGGATCGCCGTGGGGATCTCGCGCGGCTCCTGGATCATCAGCGAGTGCTTGACGATCGGCATCGTGATGCCGGTGACGTCGGCCTCCTGGAACCCGTCGGTGCCGAGCAGGTCGGTCCGCACCTGACCGGTGATGAAGACGGTCGGGACCGAGTCCATCATCGCGTCGGCGATCGGCGTGACCAGGTTGGTGGCGCCGGGTCCCGACGTGGCGAGCGCCACTCCGACCCTGCCCGAGGCCTTGGCATAGCCCTCGGCCGCGTGGCCGGCGCCCTGCTCGTGCCGGCACTGGATGTGGCGGATGCCCGCGTCGTAGAGGGCGTCGTAGGTCGGGAGGTTCGCGCCGCCTGGGATGCCGAATACGGTGTCGACACCCTCAGCCTTCAGGCATTCCATGATTGCCTCAACCGCTCTCACAGCGAACCTCCTTCCTTACGTTTGAAAAGGAAAGCGAGTCTAGCCCGTGGCTGGTGTGGCCGGGTCGTCCCAGACCCATTCGATGTCGTGGCCACACCTCATGCAAACCTGGTCGTGGACTGCCACGGGCGCCCCGCACTCGGGGCACTCCTTCTGCTCCACGTCGTTCCCCCGCCGATAGAGCAGAGCGGCGATCGTGCCGAGCAGCGGCAGCACGAAGCCGATCGCGAACCAGAGCAGGAAGCTGTTGCCGCGGAACTTCGCCACCACGCCCGCGGACAGACCGCAGAAGAAGATGATGACGACGTAGTCCATGCGTCCTCAGAGGACGCGAATGGCCCAGACGATCGCGGCGATGGCGAGGACCACGACGATGATCCAGGCCAGGAACGCGACGACTCCGAGGATGACCTTGAAGAGGACGTAGGCGGCCACCAGCAGGACGAGCAGCGCAATGGCCTTCCTGCCGAGGTCGCTGGCGGTTTCGCGCATGTTCAAAGGGTAGTTCGGCTAGAGGACATGCGGGGGACGTGTGGGCACGTAACGGTCGAGCCCCGGCAGCGGAACCGAGCACATCACCCAGCTCGGCCACCAGATCTCGAAGCCCAGGCCGCGCAGCCTCCGCAGCAGCCACCAGCACACCGTGGTCGAGAACAGGCTCAGGTACTCGGGTTCCACGGTGGCCGCCACCCGGTCGAGCGCGGCGAGCACGACGGGCACCAGCTGCTCCGATGTCTCCGCCACCGCGGGGCCGATCTCGCCCTCGTTGCTCACCCAGCAGAGCGTCGTGGCGTGGTGCGTCTGCTCGTCGATCGTCGCGAGGCAGGTGCGGTCGCGGCAGAGGAACTCGTGCAGGTCGGGGCGCTCGTGGCCGAGGGCGCCCGGCTCGATCCGCATCCACTCCTGCACCGCTCGGTCGTCCTTCAGCACGTGCACGGCGGTCTCCACCCGCTCGATCTCGAGCGAACGGCGCTTCACGTAGTCGCTCGTGCGCTGGCGCAGGTGCCAGTGGCCGGCGACCGGCATCACGCCGAACCCCATGTATAGGCCGATGTCGGTCGGCTCGCCGGTGGCCACCACCACGCGGCCCAGCTCCGGCGTGGGGTCGGTCGGCCAGCAGCGCTCGAGCAGCGCCCGGCCGATCCCCCGGCCCTGGTGCTCGGGCTCGACCATCAGCTCGGTGAGCTCCTCCATCCCCTCGAACTGGACGACCCGCGCGAACCCCGCGGGCTCGCCCGCCCGCTCGCAGATCCAGTAGCGGCTGCCCTCCTTGGCGGCGAGGAACTCGATGAGCTTGCGGTGGCGGCGCCAGCTCGTGCGCACCTGGCCCTCTGTGGGCATCCGCCCCGCGGGCAGCACGCCGCGCTTCACGGCGGTGTCGTAGATCGCCCGCTCCGAGAGCGCGAAAGTGCTTTCGAGATCGGAGGCGGTCCCCTCGCGGAACGAGAAGTCGGATGGCAGAGCCGTCACGGGACCGGAGGCTATCCCTCCGGGGCGAGGGGACCCGTTATGGCCCGGTGGTGCCCGTGGGCGCGTTCGCGCCCTGCTGCGAGCCGGTGCTCTGCTGCGTGCCGGTGCTCTGCTGCGTGCCGCTCGGTTGCGGTATGCCCTGGACCTGAACCGGCTCGGTGCCGCCCATCGGCTGGCTGGCCGGATCCGTGGGCGCGCTGCTGCCGCCGTTGGTCACCGTCTGCGGGTCCGCGGGCGACGGGGTGTCGGGGAACGTGTTCGTGCTGTCTGTGGGAGTGGTGGTGGTCGCGGGGTCGGATGGCTCCGCAACCGCCTGCACCTGCTCTTCCTTCTGCTTCGCGACCTGTGGGACCGACCGCGTGACCTGAGGCGCGAGGCTCTGCACGATCGGAGCCGAGGACACCGGCTGGTGGCTGACGGCCGTGCTGTGGTGGATCGCGGTGGCGCCCGCGGCGGCGAGGCCCGCGGTGGCCACGGCGGCCGCCGCCTTCCCGCCGATCGCTCCGAGCGTGGTGGTCACCGCGGTGCCGCAGGCTCCGCAGACGGTGCCGGCGGCGCCTCCACCCGCCACCGCGCCCGCTCCCGCGCCGGCCGCCGAGGCTCCGGCGCCCGCGCCGAGACCGAGCTTGGCCAGCAGATCGCGCGCCAGCGCGAAGGGCCCGAGTGGCCAGAAGCCCGCGGCGCGTCGCCCCACGCCGAGCTCGGACTGGTAGTCGCCGCACACCTCGCAGGACTTCGCGTGCTTGCGGGCGGCGCCCGACAGGCGCACGCGCCCGGAGGCGGCGTCGCGCAACTCGAGGTGGACGACGTCGCATGTGAGCACGCGGCTCTCGGCAGTCTCGGCGAGTGAAACGCGGGCCCGTACCAGCAGCGACTTGACGCCCGGCACGGTGGTGTCCATCGCCACGGCGATCTGGTCGTAGGACAGGCCGTCGATCTCGCGCAACAGCAGCGCGGTGCGCTGCGTCTCCGGCAGCTCGCGCACGTCGCTGACCACCTGGCGCAGCTCCTCGCGCACCCCGACCTCCTCGTGGGTGCTGCTCATCGAGGCGATGTCGAGCTCCTCCACACAGCCGTCGGTGGCCGGGCGGCGGCGCGCGATGTGCTTCAGGCACATGTTGCGGGCGATCCGGTAGAGCCAGGGCCGCGCGTTGATCTCGCGGTCGTCGGCCACGATCGCGCGGTAGGAGGCCGCGAACACCTCCTGGAGAACGTCCTCCGCGTCCTCGCGGGAGCGCAGCATGTGCCGGCAGAAGGCCAGCAGCCGGGACCTGTAGCGCTGGACGAGGGCCTCGAAGGCGGCCTGGTCGCCCATGCGGATGAGGTCGATCAGGCGCTCGTCACTGCACAGACGGCGCAGCGGAGCGCGCACGCCGATCGTGTTGAGTGCTGCGGGCTGGCTGAGAACCGACGCTTCCAAGCAGTCCCCTCTGGTCCACTAAACCTATCCTCACCGACAAGGTTGCGGTCAGGCCCGGACGAATGTCCGGCGCGCGACGTCGAGCGCGTTCCGCATCTCGGGATCAAGCCTGCGCCGGACCCTCCAGGGCGCTCCGACGAAGGCCAGATTCGCCACCGTCGCGAAGCCCTGCTCGTCGGTTCGCAGCGCCAGCAGAAGGTGCGCGATGCGGTCGGAGGGCGGCAGGTTGGCGTCGGTCGCCTTCACGCAGAAGCAGTAGACGCGGCGCCTGTGGAAGAGCAGCGCGCCGGCCTGCCCGACGAGCCAGGTGC
The DNA here is from genome assembly GCA_035572055.1 of Thermoleophilaceae bacterium. GTDB lineage: Bacteria > Actinomycetota > Thermoleophilia > Solirubrobacterales > Thermoleophilaceae > JAICJR01. The sequence goes on from DATNBJ010000190.1 coordinate 4,806, forward strand.
CCAGCTCGCCCTGTTGCATCGCGAGTCCCGTGGTGCGCTGCAGCTCGCGCGCGTCGTGGTTCAGGAGATCGCCGAGGAAACCCTGCGCGACGGTCTCCGCCCTGTCGGCCTGCGTCTTCGGGCGCACCACGTTCGCCCCTCTCAACCCGTACAGCTCGGGGATGATCCAGGCGTGGAGGAAGGCCGCGATCGCCACCGGCGCGGCCAGCAGGTTCAGCATCAGCAGGCCCACGCCGATGCCGATGAACGGCACAACGTGGCAGAACATGAAGAAGGTCCAGAGGCGGCCCTGCCGCCTCAGGTAGGCGTCATCGACGAGCTGCCGCCAGGGGACGGCGGACAGCTCGGGCAGCCGAGCCGCGGACGCCAAGGGCTCAGCCCCCGGCTATGGGCCGGCGCATGATCACGAGCTGGGAGTCGCGCGGCAGGTCGCGCACCTGGGTGGCGCGCCCCTCGCCCTCGTCCACAACCGCGATGAAGCCCTCGTCGAGCTCCCGTCTGAACGCCTCGACCGCCGCCTCGTAGGAGGCCTGATCGCCGGCCGTCCACTCCGCGAGCGTCGAGTGGCCCGTGGAATCCATGCGAATGAGTCGAGCCATGGCTACAGGGTACGCCCACGGACCCCGGACCGGGAGCGGCGGCGGAAGCGGCCGCCGTGCGGCGGCGAGGGCGACCATTCCACCCGGCGAATCGGCTCCGCGGGCACCCCGGCCACGAGCGTGCCCTCGGGCACATCGCGGTTGACCACCGAGCCGGCGGCCACCACGGCGCCGTCGCCGATCGTGACCCCGGGAAGAAGCGTGGCGCGGGCGCCGATCCACACGCGATCGCCGATCTCGACCGGCGCGTCGGGGGCCCCGCCGGACAGCCAGTGGTAGTTCGTGTCCATGATCGACACGTCCCAGGCGATCGCGCAGTGCTCGCCGATGGTCACGCGGTCCTTGCACATGACCTCCACGCGGCGGTTGAGGTAGGTGTCGCGGCCGATCTCGATGGTGGCGCCGTCTCCGTCGAGGAAGAACGCCACGTTTTCGAAGAGGCGCACCCCTGGGCCGAGCACCAGTCGCGTGTGCTTCGCGGGGCGGCTGATGCGCGGCACGCGCACGAGCGCTATGCGGCCGAGGGGAAATTCGGCACGGCCGATCAGCGCGAGGGAGCGAGCCCGCTCGAACGGAGTCACCCCCTCCGACTACCCGTTATCCGCCGATTCTCTCCCGAATCAGCCGCTGGACTTCCTTGCCGTCGGCGCGGCCCTTCGTCTCGCGCATGATCGCTCCCATCAGCGCGCCGATCGCCTTCTGATTGCCGGACCTGATCTGCTCGACCGCGTCCGGATCGGCCTCGATGACGCGGGAGACGATCGACTCGAGCTCGTCGTCGGCGGCCATCGACATGCCGCGCTGCTCCACGATCTGAGCGGGGTCGCCGCCCTCCTCCACGAGCACGCCCAGCACCTCCTTGGCGTTCGACTGCGACACGCTCTTCGCCTCGACCATGCCCACGAGCCGCGCGAGCGCCTCGGGGGTGATCTTCGATTCGGCCGGGTCGGTGTCGCCGAGCCGCTGCACGAGCTCGTTGCGGACCCAGTTGGCAAGCGTGCGGGCGTCGGCCGAGTCGGCGGCGAGGGCGGCCTCGAAGTAGTCGCCCAGCTCGCTGCGGAAGGCCAGCAGCTTGGCGGTCTCCTCCGGCAGGCCCAGGTCCGACTCGAACCGCTGCGCGCGGGCGGCCGGCAGCTCGGGCAGCGCCTCGCGGGCGCGCGTGAGCATCTGCTCGGTGGGCACGATCGGCACCAGGTCGGGCTCGGGGAAGTAGCGGTAGTCGTGCGCGTACTCCTTCGACCGCAGCGAGCTGAGCTCACGCGTCTGCGGGTCGAAGTGGAGCGTCTCCTGCTCCACCTCGCCGCCGCGCTGGAGGATCGACTCCTGCCGGGCGATCTCCGCGGTGATCCCCTGCTCGAGGAAGCGGAACGAGTTCATGTTCTTGAGCTCGGCCTTCGTCCCGAACTCGGTCTCGCCGGCCGGGCGGACCGAGACGTTCGCGTCGATTCGCAGCGAGCCCTCGTCCATGTTCACATCCGAGACGCCGAGCCGCTTGAGCGTGGCCCGCAGCAGGCGTCCCCACTCGGCGGCCTCGCTGGGCGCGCGGAGGTCCGGCTCGGTGACGATCTCGACGAGCGGCGTGCCGCCGCGGTTGAAGTCCACAGTGCTCTCGCCCGCGTCGTGGATGCGCCCCGAGCTGCCGCCGTGCAGAAGCTTCGCCGCGTCCTCCTCGAGGTGCACGCGGTGGATGCGCACGTCGCCGAGGCGCCCGTTCGTGGCAAGCGGGATGTCGTACTGGGAGATCTGGTAGCCCTTCGGCAGGTCGGGATAGAAGTAGTTCTTGCGGTGGAAGATCGAGCGCGGGGCGATCTCGCACTCGAGCGCCATACCGATCATCAGGGCGAAATGCACCGCCTCGGCGTTGGTGAACGGCAGGCTGCCGGGGTGACCGAGGCAGATCGGGCAGGTGTGCGTGTTCGGCTCGTCGCCGAACGAGAGCGCGCAGGCGCAGAACATCTTCGTCTTCGTGCTGAGCTGGCAGTGGATCTCGAGCCCGATCACCGGCTCGTAGTTCTCAGCCACGGGCGGGGCTCCCGTCGAATTCCACGGCGCTCTCCAGTGCGTGGGCGGCGTCGAGGATGCGGCTCTCGCTGAATGCCGGGCCCGCGAACTGGAGGCCGACCGGCAGGCCCTCGGACAGCCCGACCGGGATCGAGATCGTGGGGATGCCCGCCAGCGACATCGGCACCGTGAAGTAGTCGGAGAGGTACATCGCGAGCGGGTCCTGGGTGCGCTCGCCCAGCTTGAACGCCACCGTCGGCGAGGTGGGCGTGACCACGAAGTCCACCTGCTTGAACGCGTCGCGGAAGTCGTCCGCGATCTTCGTGCGCACTCGCTGAGCGGTGCCGTAGTAGGCGTCGTAGTAGCCCGACGACAGCGCGTAGGTGCCGAGCATGATCCGCCGCTTCACCTCGGGGCCGAAGCCCTCCGCGCGCGTGGTCTCGTACATCGTGGTGAGGTCGCTGTTGCCGCGGCGGATTCCGAAGCGCACGCCGTCGTAGCGGGCGAGGTTCGCGCTCGCCTCCGCCGGCGCGAGCACGTAGTAGGCGGAGATGCCGTACCTCGCGTGC
>DATNBJ010000191.1:0-8857 GCA_035572055.1 Thermoleophilaceae bacterium
CAGCTCAGCTTCGTCCTCGGCGCGAACCGGCCGCACGTGCACGGTCGAGCCGTCGCGCAGTGCGACGTCGGCCTCGCGGCCACCGGGGTAGCTGGCGGTCTTCGCCCGCATGGCGCTAGGAGTGGGCGAACTCGGAGTCGAGCTCGAGCTCCACCGGCTTGCCCGACGGGGGCGCGGCACCGGCGCCGCCGCCGTCGGCGAGGGACTGGAGGTATGGAGCGATGTAGCGCCCCGCGACCTTGGTCGGCGGCCACCAGAGCGCGTGCCGGGCTGTCTCGCCCTCGCCTCCGCCACCCGCGATCCGCGAGCGCATCCAGTGACGTCCGCGACCGGTGAGGAGAACTCCGCGGAGCACCGGCCGGAACGGCTGCGGCTCCACGTCCGCGCCGGCCAGGCGGGCGATCGCAGCCGCGGCCGCGTCCGCCTGCTGGGCGGCGAGGCCGCCCTGCTTGATCGGAAAGGCGATGGCGTCGCCGCAGGCCCAGACGCGATCGGAACCGGCGACGCGGCAGTGGGTGTCGACCTTGATGAAGCCACGACCGTCCGTGGGGAGACCGGACAACTTGGGCGCGACGGCTCGCGGCAGCGCGACGATGCGCCGGGCCTCCAGTGGCCGCGCCCCGGGCTGGACGACGAGGGCCGGCGGGTCGCCGTGCTCCTCGACGTATGCGCCGGTCTCCACTGTCACGCCGGCGTCGGCGAGATCCACTCCAGCCGCCTGGGAGCCGATCACTCCGAAGAGAGCGAGGGGTGCGTGCTCGGGGGTCACGACGCGGATCTCCACGTCGTCCTGGTCCATCCCGGCGGCGGACCACGCGGTCATGAGCGCCAGCTCGTAGGCGGGAAGCGGCCAGCCGACGTCCGGCGGGACGACGAAGGCGATGCTCTTCGCGTAGCCCTCCTCGATGTCGCGCCGCAGGCCGCCGAAGACCTCCGGGTCGCTCTGGGGCGTCCACGTGAGCGCACCGCGGTAGGCGGGCTCGCTTCCGGCCCCGACCGCCACCACGAGCGCGTCGAAGGGCACCGGATCCCCGTCGTCGACCAGCGCCAGCCGGCGGTCTCCGTCGACCCCGGTGAGGCGCGCGTGTATGAGGTTCGCGCCCACGTCGGCGGCCACACGGTTCATGGCCCTCCGCTCGCCGACGCCGCGGCCGAAGGCCTCCGCGGTGGCCATCGGCCGGAAGACGAACTCGGTCTCAGGCTCGATCAGGGTCAGCTCGACCCGGTCACCCGCCAGGTCGTGCAGAGCGAGCAGTGCCTCGACTCCCGCCACCCCGCCGCCGGCCACGACCACCTGCATTGGAATATCAGTAGCCATGCCTCGATGATCGGAGAGTTCGCGCGGGCGGGCATCGGTGGACTGGCGCAGCGGCTTCGCGGGAAAGTACGGTTCGGCGTGGTCTACGCGGTCGTGAAGCAGAGCTGACTCAGTCGCGGAGCGCGCGCAGCGCGTTGAGGATCACCGCCAGGTCGATCCCCTCCTGCAGCAGCGCTCCGGCGACCGGCGTGAGGAAGCCGGCCGCGGCCACGCACATCGCGAGGATGCTGAGGCTCATGCCGGCGATCACGCTCTGGCGAGCGATGCCCAGCGAGCGGCGGCCGATGTGGATCGCGTCGGCCACGCGGTCGATCCGGTCGACCGTGATCACGGCGCCGGCGGTCTCCGACGAGACCGTGGCGCCCGCCACGCCCATCGCGACGCCGAGGTCCGCGCTCGCGAGCGCCGGGGCGTCGTTCACGCCGTCGCCGACCATCACGACCGGGCGCAGCTTCGGGTCCTCGTGCAGCCGCCGCAGGACCTCGAGCTTGTCCGCGGGCGACTGCTCCGCGTAGACACGATCCACGCCCAGCGCCTGACCCACGCGCTCCGACACGGAGCGGCGGTCGCCCGACACCATCGCGATGTGCCGAACGCCCTCGGAGCGCAGCCGCTCGACGATGCTCGCTGCGTCGGGGCGCAGCTCGTCGGCCATCACGATGACGCCGGCCACGCGGCCGTCGACTCCCACCATCACACGTGCCTCGCCCGAGCCGCGTCCGCCGAGCAGCCCGGCCGCCGCGACTTCGTCCTGCGAGTAGCCGCTCGCCCGGAGGAAGGAGCGGCTGCCGACCGCGACGCGGTGCCCCTCCACCGTTCCCGCGATGCCCTGGCCGGGATCCTCGACGACGTCGGATGGCAGGGTCAGCTCGAGCCCGCTCTCCTCGGCCGCCTGCACGAGCGCCTCGCCGAGCACGTGAGCCGACAGGTTGTCGGCCGAGGCCGCCAGCCGGAGCAGCTCGGCCTCCGAGAGGCTGTCCGTGGTGAGGATCTCGCGGATGTCGGGGGTGCCGACGGTCAGCGTGCCGGTCTTGTCGAACAGCACGGTGCGGGCCTCGCCAAGCGTCTCGATGCCGGGGGCGCCCTTCACGATCACGCCCACGCGCGCGGCGCGCGACAGTCCCGACACCAGCGCGATCGGCGCGGCGAGGATCAGCGGGCACGGCGTGGCCACGACCACCACCGCGAGCGCGCGGACCGGATCGCCGCTCACCGCCCAGGCCAGGGCGGCGAGGGCCAGCGTCGCCGGCAGGAAGAAGCCCGCGTAGCGGTCCGCCATGCGCACCAGCGGCGCGCGCCGGCCCTGCGCCTGCTCGACCAGGCGCACAAGTGCCGAGTACGAGCTCTCGGCCGCGGGCCGGTCGGTGCGGATCTCGAAGGGCGCGCCGGCGTTGGCCGTTCCGCTCAGGGCGGGCGTTCCCTGCCGGAGGGTCACGGGCAGGGGCTCGCCGGTGAGCGTGCTCGTGTCGACCACGGCCTCCTCGCTGACCACCGTGCCGTCCACGGGAATGACCTCGCCGGTCCGTACCACCACGATGTCGCCGGCCTGGATCGAGCCGACCGGGACCTCGCGAAGCGTGGAGTCAACACGCACGTGGGCGATCGTCGGCGCGCGCTGCACCAGCGCGGTCAGCTCCCTCCGCGCACGGCGCGACGCCGCCGCCTCGAGCGCGGCGCCGCCGGTGAACATCAGGCCGATCACGGCGCCCGCCAGCTCCTCCCCGAGCGCCAGCGCCCCGACCATGGCCACGAGGGCGATCGTGTCGACGCCGAGATGGCGGTCGACGATGACCGTCCGGCCCACCTCGACCGACAGGTCGATCGCGAGCAGCGCGACCGACGCCCGCCACACCATCTCCCCGGCGTCCGTCGCGCCCGCGAGGGTGAGGACGCCGCCGGTGACTATCGCCAGCGCCGCGATCGCGGCCAGAGTGCGAGCGCGGTACTCGACCAGCGCGTGCTTAGCCGCCGCCATTCTCGCCCGCCGGGACCGCGAGCACCGGGCACACGCCGAGGTGGAGCAGGCCCTGAGTCACGCTACCGAGTGTCAGGTCGCCCACCAGCGTGTGTCCGCGGGTGCCCACCACTATGAGGCCGGCGTGCTCGCGCTCCGCCACCTCCGCGATCGCCTGGGCAGCTCCGCCGGCGCCGGCGGTCACGGTCGTCAGGGAGGCGGTGAGGCCCTCCCCGGCCAGATCGCTGACCTGCCGTTCGATCTTCGACCCGAGCCTCTCTTCGTCAGGGTGGACGGGCACGGGAGAGCGCGGGCCTCCAACGAGCAGCTCCACGCAGTGGACGACCAGCACGCGGGTGGCGTTGTCGCTCCCAAGGTGCTTTACGTACGGCAGCGCCCGGTCCGCCGACAGCGACCCGTCGGTCGCCCACACCACGGTGTCAAGCATGGATCTCCTCCGGTTCCGTGGAGCGGGGTGGATCCGCCTCGATGAGCCGCTCGAACAGCGCCAGGTACTGCGTGAGGTGCCGGGGCCCGAGGAACGAATCGCGCACCCGGTCCCGCGCGGCCGCGCCGATCCGCGCCGCGAGCGCGCGGTCCCGAAGCAGGGCCGCGACCCGGTCGCCGAAGCCCTCCAGGTCGTGAGGGGCCACGAGGTAGCCCGATTCGCCGTCGACGATCTGATCCTGGATGCCACCGACGTGCGACGCCACGACCGGACGCGCCTTCCACATCCCCTCGGCCACCGTCAGGCCAAAGCCCTCGGCGATGCTCTTCTGCACTAGCACCGTGGACCGGCGCTGGAGCGCGTTGACGATCGCGGCGTTCTCGTCCGCGTCCTGCATGGGCAGCACCGCGAGATGGATGCGGGCGCGTACCTCCGCTGCCAGCCCGCTGCGGCGCGCGACGACCTGGTCCAGCACCATCGCTCCCTCGGGGTCGTCCGCGACCGCCGAGACATCGGGGCCGGCCAGGACGAGGTGGGCGTCGCTCTGCGGGGCCACGTACGCCACGAAGGCGTCCAGCACGCCGAGCGGATCCTTCAGCCAGTCCCAGCGCGACACCTGGGTCACCAGCGGAAGGCGTGCCGAGATCGGCAGATCCTCCACCACCCGGGCGCGGCGGTCGATGCGTCCCGGCGTTCCGTCCTGCCGGGTGAAGACCGGCGCTCCGCGGCCGTCGTGGCCGATGATCCCGGCCGCGTGAAGGATCGCCCTGGCCGCCGGCTCGGAGAGCGGCTGGTTCTTAGGCGAGAAGGCGTCGATCGACGGCGGCACGATGGCAAGCCGCTCCGGGTCCAGGTCGTCCCAGGCGAAGCTCTGCCGCGAGAAGACGTAGGCGTCGGCCTCGGCCACGTAGGGAAGAAGGAAGCGCCAGGCCGACCTGGCCAGGCGGTTCGGCTCGTCGAGGCCCACGTGGCAGCGCCAGACCACGTGCGCGCCGGTCCGGCGGAGCGGCGCGATCATGGCCGCGGTCTGCGGGTCGTGAAGCAGCACGATGTCGCCGGGGCGGACCCGGGGCGCGAGCTCGGCCGCCGCCCTGGACGCCACGCGCTCGTACGTCGCGCGCTCGCGCTCCCCGAGCCGGCCACCGTCGCCGGGCGTCCCGTGCAGGCGGTTGTGGATCCGCTTCGTGACCCGGAAGAAGGGCGGGTTGCCCTCGATCACCAGCCAGCGGGCATCTACGCCGGCGCCGCGCCCGTAGGCGATCAGCGAACGCAGCATCTCGGCGACTCCGCCGCCGTTCGCCGTGGAGTTGACGTTCCAGACCACGCGGCCCGCGAGGGCTCCACTGCTCTCCTCGATCGTCCGCTCGAACTCGGCGGCAGGCCGCTCGTCGAGCACATCCCGGAACCGTTCCGGTGGGAGCGGGGCGATCGGCACCTGGTGCACGCTCACGGGGCTCACGTCTCCTCGGGCTCCATCGTAATCGCGCCGCAGGGGCACTCCTCGGCGCAGATTCCACAGCCCTTGCAGAAGTCGTAGTCGATCTCGTACCGGTAGGAGCCGCCGGGGTCGAGCTTGATCACCGCGTTGTCGGGGCAGACGCCGTAGCAGTTGTCGCAGGCGAAGCAGCTGCCGCACGACAGGCAGCGCCGGGCCTCGAAGAGCGCGTTCTCCTCGTCGAGGCCGACCACCACCTCGTCGAAGGTCGACCTCCGGCGCACGATGTCGAGCTGGTCGCGGACCGTGTGCGGGGCGTCGGCGTAGTACCAGGTGTTGAGGGAGTCGAAGCCGGCGAGCTCCGCGTCAGGCTCGGGGTGCTCGCCGCCGCGCAGCCAGGCGTCGATGTGGCGGGCGGCGAGCTTGCCGTGCCCCACGGCCACGGTCACCGTCCGCTCCGCGGGCACCATGTCGCCGCCCGCGAACACGCCGGGGTGCCCGGTCATCATGTTCGCCGCGACCTTCACCACGCCGTCCTCGATCTCCACGCCGGGCACCCCGTCGAGCAGCGACAGGTCGGTCTCCTGCCCGAGCGCGAGCACCAGCGAGTCGGCCTCGAGCTGCTCGAGCTCGCCGGTGGGCTGCGGGAAGCCGGTGTCGTCCAGCTCCATGCGCTCGATCACGAGCCTGCCGGCGTCCGCGTGCTTGATCGTGGAGAGCCACTTCATCGCCACGCCCTCCTCGAGCGCCTCCTCCACCTCGAAGTCGTGCGCGGGCATGCGGTCGCGCGTGCGGCGGTAGACGACGATCGCGTCCTCGGCGCCGAGCCGCTTGGCGGTGCGGGCGGCGTCGATCGCGGTGTTGCCGCCGCCGTAGACCACCACGCGGCGTCCAAGCAGCGGCTTGTCCTCGCCCTCCATGCTGCGGAGCATCGACACGGCGTCGAGCATCTTGGCCGCGCTTCCCGCGGGGATGTAGGCGCGCTTGCCGATCTGCGCGCCCACGGCGAGGAAGACCGCGTCGAACGCGCCCTCGTTCATCGCGAAGAGCACGTTCGCGACCTTGCTGTTCAGCTCGAGCCCGACGCCGAGGTCGAGGATCCGCTGGACTTCCGCGTCGAGCACGTCACGCGGCAGGCGGTACTTGGGGATGCCGAAGCGCATCATGCCGCCGGCGAGCGGGCCGGCGTCGCGGAGCGTCACATCGTGCCCGAGCCGTGCCAGGTGGTAGGCGGCCGACAGGCCTGACGGGCCGGCGCCGACCACGAGCACGCGGTTGCCGCTGCGCGCGGCGGGCGGCTCGATCGTCCAGCCCTGCCTGATCGCCTCGTCGCCGAGGAACTGCTCGATCGAGTTGATGCCCACGGCGTCGTCGAGCTGGGCGCGGTTGCAGGCGGTCTCGCACGGGTGGTAGCAGACGCGGCCCATCACGGCGGGCAGCGGGTTGTCCACCATGATCTGCCGCCAGGCCTCCTCGTAGGCGCCCTCCTCGGCGTGGTAGAGCCACTTCTGCACGTTCTCGCCGGCGGGGCAGGCGTGCCCGCAGGGCGCCTGGCGCTCCACGTAGACGGGGCGCTCGGTGCGCCAGCTCCCGGTCTTGTTGGCCAGGCTCGAGCCCACGTCGAGCGTGATGGCGAACGGCTTCTCCATCAGTCCACCAGCCCGAAGCGGTCGATGTTGCGGTCCGCGCGCGCCTGGATGCGCGCGATCACGTCGCTCTGAAGCTCGGGCTTGAAGAGGTGCGCGAAGCGGCGCTGGAGCTTCAGGTACTCCTCGACCGGCACGCGGCGGCGGATCTTCGACACGCTCGTCACGTCGCCGCCCTCGGCCTCGAACACGGGGAATATCCCCGTCTCCATAGCGAGGCGGGCGACCTTGATCGTGTCGCGCGACGCGCTGCCCCAGCCGAGCGGGCAGGTCACCAGGATGTGGAGGTAGCGCGCGCCGCGGAGCTCCATCGCGCGCTCGACCTTGTACTCGAGGTCGCGCAGGTCGGCAACGGTCGCCGTGGCCACGTAGGGAATCTCGTGCGCCATCGCGATCAGCGGGGCGCTCTTGCCCTGCCCGAACACGTTGCCCGGCGGCTCGCCGACCGCCTGGGTGGTGGCGGTGCGCGCCGCGGGCGGGGTCGCGCCCGAGCGCTGCACGCCGGTGTTCATGTACGCCTCGTTGTCGTAACAGATGAACAGCACGTCGTCGTTTCGCTCGAACATGCCTGACAGGCAGGCGAAGCCGATGTCGACGGTGCCGCCGTCGCCGCCCTGGCCCACCACGCGGATGTCCTCGCGCCCCTTCACCTTCAGCGCCGCCGCGATGCCTGTCGCCACCGCCGGCGCGTTGCCGAACAGCGAGTGGAGCCAGGGCATCTGCCACGAGCTCTCGGGATACGGGGTGGAGAAGACCTCGAGGCAGCCGGTGGCGTTCGCGGCGATCAGACGGCCGCCGGTGGCGCGCATCGCGGAGTCGAGCGCATAGCGGGCGCCGAGCGCCTCGCCGCAGCCCTGGCAGGCGCGGTGGCCCGAGGTGAGCGTGTTCGAGCGCGCGGGGTCGGCCTGCACGGAGCGGGCGTCGGGGTCGAGCAGGCGGTTGCCCACCACGAAGGAGCCCGCTTGGTAGTACTTGAGCGGCGTGTAGCCCATCTCAGACCGGTCCCGACGCGACCGTGCCGAGGTCGCGCAGCATGTTCTCCGCGTGCGGGCCGGAGCGGCGCCTCTCGCGGGTGCGGTCGAGCTCCCGCTGCACCAGGTCGCGGTCGAGGTCGAGGAAGGTGACCAGCGGCAGGTCGTCCTCGCTGAGGAGGCCGCGCAGCGACGCCATGGTGATCGGGCGCCCCCCGAGGCCGGCGATGACCGTGTGCACGTGCGCGGGATGGCCCTGGGTGGCGATGCGCACGTTGAGCGAGACGATGCCGCCGATCCCGACGGCGAGCGCCTTCTCGAGCACCACCACGCGCCGCGCGTTCGCGAGCGCCTCGCGGACCTCGTCGAGCGGCCAGGGGCGGAAGGTCTTGATGCTGAGCGCGCCGATGCTCATGCCCTCGTCGCGCAACTCGTCGATCGTGTCCTCGATCGTGCCGAGCACGGACCCGAGGGCCACCACGACGGTCTCCGCGTCCTCGATCCGGTAGCCGCGGACGAGCCCGCCCGACTCGCGGCCGAACGCCCGCGTGAAGTCCTCCGCCACCTGGGGGATCAGGTCAAGCGCCTGCATCTGCTTCGCGTGCGCGAGGTACTTCACCTCGGTGAACGCCTCGGGGCCCACCATCGCGCCGATCGTCACCGGCTCGTCCGGGTCGAGCACCTGGCGCGGCTCGTATGGCGGCAGGAACGCGTCCACCTGCTCCTGGGTCGGCAGCTCCACCCGCTCGTAGGCGTGGGTGAGGATGAAGCCGTCCATGCAGACCATCACCGGGACTGACAACTCCTCAGCGATCCTGAACGCCTGCACGTGCAGGTCGAGCGCCTCCTGGTTGGTCTCGGCGAAGAGCTGGATCCAGCCGGAGTCGCGCTGCGACATCGCGTCGCTGTGGTCGTTCCAGATGTTGATCGGCGCGCCGATCGCCCGGTTCGCCACCGTCATGACGATCGGGAGTCCGAGTCCGGAGGCGTTGTAGAGCGCCTCGACCATGTAGAGCAGACCCTGGCTGGCGGTGGCGGTGTACGTGCGGGCGCCGGTGGCGCTGGCCCCGATCGACACCGACATC
>DATNBJ010000192.1:0-7301 GCA_035572055.1 Thermoleophilaceae bacterium
CGCGAGAAGCTCCCCCACTCCGTCCGGCGCTCGCCCAGCCGCTTCCGTCCCTTCGCGGTGAGCGCATAGACGCGTCGTCGTCGCGTGGTTCCCGGAGCCCAGTAGCTCTTCAGCAGACCCGCGTGCTCCAGCCGGTGGAGCGCCGGGTAGACCGTGCCCTCGGGCAGCTCGAACGCACCGCCGCTGCGCTCACGCAGCCGCTCGACGATCGCGTAGCCGTGAGCGGGCTCCTCGGCCACGACCGCGAGGAGCAGCCCGTCGAGGTGGCCCTTCAGCGCCTCCGCTCGCATCGTCATACCTAGCGATGTTAGGTATCGACGCGAAGCGTGTCAAATCAGGTCCGCGCCACCGCCCCGATCACCTCCTGCCACCAAGCCTGCTCGGCCTCGGGGCAGGGAAGGCGCAGGCGGCGCCGGCCGTAGCTCTGAATCTGCTGCGGCGACCCGACCGACACGGTGACGCCGGTGATCGCGAAGCGCCCGTCCTCGAGCGCGACGAGCGCGCCCGGCTGGTCGTGGCGGGTGCGCATCTGCTCGACCACGCGTACCCCGCCGACCGTCTCGGGCGCTCCGGGGTCCCCCTCGCGCTCGTCCCACTGCTTCGTGCTGAAGATCACCTGCCCGCCGCGCAGCTGCGGCCGCCGCGTAACCCGCTCCTCCCACGGCCCGTTGCGCCACTTCTCCGTCAGCTCCGGGAAGTGGTGGGCCACCTCGCGCCGCAGCAGGACGTGCAGCCGGTCGCCGGCCTCGATCCGCGTGGACCCGCGCGGCGGCAGCGCCTGGTCGCCCCGCACGATCACGTTGAGCAGCGCGTCGCGCGGGAGGCCGAGCTCGCGCACCCGCCGCCCCACCACCGCGTCGCTGGAGCGGACGGGGAACTCCACCACGTCGGCGCCGAGCCGCCGGATCGCGCCGGTCTCCACGAGCGGCCCCGGAAGCGCGGGCTCGTCGGTGGTGGCGCCGAGCGAGCGCGCGAGGGGCTCGAACGTGAGGCCCTGCAGCAGGGTCGAGATCACCACCGCGAAGAACGTGATGTTGAAGAACTCCTGGCTGTGGGGCACGTGCGCGATCACGGGGAACTCGGCCAGCACGACGGGCACCGCGCCGCGCAGGCCCGCCCAGCCGAGCACCAGCCGCTCCGCCATCGAGTAGCGGTTGAACAGCGTGGCGACCACCGTGGAAAGCGGCCGCGCTACCACGGCCATCACCAGCGCGAGGATCGTCCCCTTGAACGCCACGTCGCCGAGCTGGCTGGGGAACACCAGCAGGCCGAGCGTCAGAAAGAGGGCGATCTGGGCGACCCACGCCATGCCCTGGTGGAAGGCGGCCACCGTCTGGCGGCCGGGGAGGGGGGTGCTTCCCAGCGCCAGGCCGACCAGGTACACGGCGAGGAAGCCCGAGCCGTGGGCCACGTCGGCCACCCCGAACGCCAGCGCGGCGGTGCAGATCGACGCCACCGGGTAGAGGCCCGTGCTCGCGAGCTGCAGGCGGCTGAGCACCCTCGTCGACAGCCAGCCGATCGCGAGACCCACCGCCAAGCCGATGCCGAGCTGGCGCACGAAGAGCAGGGCCATGTCGAGCAGCCCGTAGTCCGGCTTCTGGATCCAATCGATGAACCCGATCACGAGCAGCACGGCCACCGGATCGTTGAGACCGGCCTCTCCCTCGAGCGTGCGCGCCAGCTTGCGCCGCAGCGTGGAGCCCCGCAGCAGGGAGAAGATCGCGGCGCTGTCGGTGGCGGCGACGATCGAGCCCAGCAGCAGACCCTCGAGCGTCGAGAAGTCGAACAGCCACGCGGCCACGAGGCCGGTGACGACCGCCGTGCCGATCGTGCCCACCAGTGCCAGGCTGATCGCGGGGCGCAGCACCGGCCGGATCTCCGCGAAGCCGGCGGCCAGGCCGCCCTCGAAGAGGATGAGCACCAGGGCGATGATCCCGATGCGGCGCGCCAGCTGGTAGTTGTCGAGCTCGATCCAGCCCGCGCCGTCCGATCCGACCGCCATTCCCACGCCCAGGAACAGCACCAGGCCGGGCAGGCGCAGGCGCGTGGCCACAAGCGAGGCGGCCAGGCCGGCGGCGAGCAGAGCGCCGGCCACCAGGATCAGACCTCCGTCCGTCATAGCCGAACCCTGCCAGGCGAGCGCCTCGCGTGGCACTCAGGGTTGCGCGACTACCCTGGTGTGATGCACGCTCGCGTCCGCTACGGGCTCCTTGTGGCCGCCGCTGCGGCCGGGGGCATTGCCCTGCTTCGCTGGCTCGCCTTCGACGTCGCGGCCATCCACCGGCGCGACGCGCTCGCGCTGCACGACTTCATGGGCCTCGACCGCCCGCTCACCCACGGACCGGCCAACTTCGTGGCGGATCTGGCCAACCCCGTCGAGTTCGGCCTGCTCGGCATGGCGATCATCGCGGTCGCCCTCATCCGGCGCCGCCCGCAGCTCGCCGTGGCGGCAGGCGTGATCCTCCTGGGCTCGGCCTTCACCACCGACCGGATCCTCAAGCCGGCGTTGGCCACGCCGCGCTTCGACGAGGTGCTGGCCTTCCACCAGATCGACGGCCAGGCGTTCCCCAGCGGGCACGCGACGGCGTCGATGGCCCTCGCGCTCAGCGCGGTGCTCGTGGTGGGCCCGCGGTTGCGCCCCTTCGTGGTCGGCATCGGCGCGCTCTTCGCGATCGCCGTGAGCTACTCGCTGCTGTCACTGGGCTGGCACTACCCGAGCGATGTGCTCGGCGGCTACCTGGTGGCCGCGGCCTGGACGGGCCTGGCGGTGGCGGGGCTGTCGCTGAACGCGTCGCCGGAGGCTGCCCGCCGCGCCATCGCGCGTGTGGATTGGGTGCCGGCGCTCGCGGTGCTCGTGCTGGTGGCGTTGCTGGCGGTGGTCGGCGTGGCGCTGGTCAGCCCTGACCGCGCGTTCGGCTACCTGCGCACCCACGAGGTGATGGCCGCCGCGGCGGCCACCATCGCCGCCGCCGGCGTGGCGGTAGCGGGCGGGCTCGCGCTGCTCCTGCGCGACCGTACCGACTGAGTGTCCTGACTCGGACCTTCGTTCCGACTCAGGACACTGAGGCGAGCTCGTCGAGGTCCAGGTCGGGCGCGAACGCTCCGCTGATGTGTCCCTGCTCGTCGCGCGGCCACTCGGCCGGCGACCGGTCCCACATCAGCTCCACGTCGTTGCCGTCCGGGTCCGAGATGTAGATCGCCTCGTGGGTGCCGTGGTCGGTCGCCTGCCGGATCGGCCAGTCGACCGAGCGCAGGCGCCGCAGCGCGTCGGCCAGCCCCTCGCGTGTGGGGTAGCGGACGGCGATGTGGTGCAGGCCGGCGACTCCGTCCGGCTGCGGCGGCCCGCCCGCCGACTTCCAGGTGTTGAAGCCGAGGTGATGGTGGTAGCCGCCGGCGGACAGGAAGAGGACGTCGCCGGTGGTCCCCCAGCCGGGCACGTCGCGCTCCTCGGCCATCACGTCGAAGCCCAGCAGGTCCACATAGAACTCGCGGATGCGGTCGATGTCGGCGGTCCGCAGGTGGACGTGACCGATCGTCACGCCCGGGTCCAGCGGTCGCGGCGCGCGCTGGACGGGTTCGAGGTTGCCCTGGGACATGCCCAGGATCATCCCAGCTCGGCTGGCGCCGGAGCGATCAGCCGGTCGCTGTAGCCCGACACCGCTTCGCGCGTCCACCGATGGGCGATGCCGCGCGCAACCGTGTCCTCCCATCGGGGGATGTTCCTCCGGCGGCCGGATTCCGATCCAGCACACATGGCCGCCCGCAACGAAGATGCCCAGCGCCTGCTCGAGCTCTACAAGGAGCACGGCGACCTGGGCGCCCGCGACCGGCTCATCATGACCTACGCGCCGCTCGCGAAGTACATCGTCTACAAGAAGATCCGCTCGCTCCCGGCGCACTGCGACCGCGAGGACCTGATCTCGTGCGCGCTCGAGGCGCTGATCAAGTCGATCGACCGCTACGAGCCCGCCCGCGGCACCACGCTCGAGCAGTTCGCGTGGACCCGCATCCACGGCGCCGTGATCGACGAGCTGCGCCGCCAGGACTGGGCCCCTCGCAACCTGCGCCGCATGGAGCGCGACATCGCGGGCGCCCGCGAGAGCTTCTCCGGCATCTACGGCCGCCAGCCCAATGAGAACGAGCTCGCAGCCGCGGTGGGCCTCACCCTCACCGAGCTGCGCGAGCGCCGGCACGAGATCGCCTCCTCGGAGGTCACCTCGCTCAACTCGATGGTCCTCACGACCGAGGCCGCAATCGAGCGCATCGACACGCTTGCCTCCACCAACCGCGAGAGCGACCCGGAGTTCGCCGGCGCGATGTCCGAGGCCAAGGCCAAGTTCCGCCGCGCGTTCGCCGCACTGAGCGAGCGCGAGCGCGAGATCGCGGTGCTGATGTACGTGAAGAACATGACGCTCCGCGAGATCGGTCAGATCCTCGGCGTGTCCGAGAGCCGCGTCTGCCAGATCCACGGCCAGCTCAAGCACCGCCTCCGCGAGGCCCTGCGCCGCGACGCGGACCTCTTCCAGGAAGTCGCCTAGGCGCACGGGCCTCGGCCCGTCCCCAAGATACCCCCGAGGGCGTACCCCTCGGGGGCTACACTCGGTCGCCGTTGGGCAACGCGACGCGAGGAGGCGCGCCTGAATGAGCCGGCTGCGGCGCACGTCGGTGCTGGTGGCGGAGGACCACCCGCTGTTTCGCAGCGCGCTCGTGGACGCGCTGAAGCGCCGGCCCGACCTCGAGCTCATCGGCGAGGCGGAGGACGGCCGGCAGGCGCTCGAGCTCACCCGCGGGCTGCGACCCGACGTGGTGCTGATGGACGCGCGGCTGCCGGCGCTCGATGGCGTGGAGGTGCTGCGCTCGGTGGTGAGCGAGCAGCTCCCGACTCGCGTGCTGATGCTCTCGGCCGAGGCATCGGGCCCGATCGTGTCGGAGGCGATGGAGATCGGCGCGGCGGGCTACCTGGTGAAGACCGCGGACGCCGACGCGATCGGCGACGCCGTGAGCGCGGTGGCGCGCGGCCAGACGCTCGCGGGCGAGGCGCAGGCCGCGCCTGAGCGACCCGCGCTCACCGCGCGCGAGACCGAGATCCTGGCGCTGGCGGCCGAGGGACGCTCGGGGCCGCAGATCGGGCAGGAGCTGAACGTGGCGGCCGCGACCGTCAAGACGCATCTGGGGAACATCTACGCGAAGCTCGGCGTGACGGATCGCGCGGCCGCCGTCGCCGAAGGGATTCGGCGAGGGCTGGTCCACTAGTGGCCGCCATACGCGTGCTGCTCGCCGACGACGACGAGGCGATCCGCTCGGCGATGCGCCTGCTGATCGACCACCAGGACGACTTCGAGCTGGTCGGCGCGGCGTGCGACGCGGACGAGGCGATCGAGCTTGCGATGCGGCTCCGGCCCGACGTGGCGGTGCTCGACGTGCGCATGCCGGGCGGCGGCGGCCCGCGCGCCGCCGCGGAGATCAGGCGCCTGTCCCCCACCACCGCCACGCTCGCGTTCTCCGCCTACCAGGACCGGACCTCCGTGCTCGCGATGCTCGACGCCGGCGCGGTCGGCTATCTGGTGAAGGGCGCGCCCAACGTGGAGATCACCGCCACGATCCGAAATGCGGCGGAACACGCTGAGGCGCCTCCCGAGAAGCCGGCCACGACCGGCCGGCTGCGGGTGCTGATCGCCGACGACGACGAGCGCGTCCGCCAGGCGCTCTCCGACATGCTCGCCTCCCACGCGGAGTTCGAGGTCGTGGGGATGGCGAGCGACGCGATGCAGGCGGTCAGGCTCGCGGCGCTGCACCGTCCCGACGTGGCGCTCGTCGACCGCCGGATGCCGGGCGGAGGCCCCGCCGCCGTACGCGAGATAACGGTCATCGCGCCCGAGACGAGGGTCGTGGTGCTCTCTGCGCGGGTTGGTCGCGAGGTGGTCGAGGAGATGCTCGAAGCCGGAGCCACGAGCTGCCTCGTGAAGGGCACCTCCAACGCCCAGATCGTCGAGGCGATCAGGCATGCGGCCGAGAAGCTGGTGGTGGAGCTGACGGGCGCGGACGCGCGCCGGCGCGCCGAGCGGATCCAGCGCATCCGCTCCGTGATGGAGTCGGGCGGGCCCGAGATCGTCTTCCAGCCGATCTTCGACCTCCGGTCGGGCGCTGCCGTGGGCGTCGAGGCGCTGGCGCGCTTCCCGGACGGGCGCCGCAGCCCGAGCGTCTGGTTCTCCGAGGCCGCGGAGCTGGGCCTGACCGTGGAGCTCGAGCTCTCGGCGGTGCGGGCCGCGCTCGCGTGGGCAGCCAAGCTCCCCGACGGCGCGTGGCTGGCGCTGAACGTCTCGCCCGACACCGTGTGCTCGCCCGAGCTCGCCACCGTCCTGCGCCGGGCGCGCGATAGGCGGATCGTGCTCGAGATGACCGAGCACAGCGCCGTTCCCGACTACGACGCGCTGATCCTCGCGCTCGAGCGGCTGCGTGACAGCGGGGTGCGCGTGGCGGTGGACGATGCCGGCGCCGGCTTCGCCAGCCTGCGCCACCTCCTCATGGTGGAGCCGGAGTTCATCAAGCTGGACGTGTCGCTCACGCGCGGGATCGCGGCCGACGCGGGGCGGCGGGCGCTCGCCCGGGCGCTGACCACGTTCGGCGGCGACATCGGCGGCACCGTGATCGCCGAGGGAGTCGAGTCTTCACAGGATCTGGCAGCCCTGGCCGAGCTGCACGTGCCCTGCGCCCAGGGCTTCCACCTCGCTCGCCCCGCCCCCGCGGGCCGCGCTTCCGTGGCGCTTTGACACACTATCGAGCGTGCTCGGGGCCGACGAGCTGCGCGGGATCGACGCCTACTGGCGGGCGGCCAACTACCTGTCGGTCGGGCAGATCTACCTGCTCGACAACCCGCTCCTGCGCGAGCCGCTCAGCCGGGATCACATAAAGCCGCGGCTGCTCGGCCACTGGGGCACCTCGCCCGGCCTGAACCTGCTCTACGTGCACATGAATCGCGCGATCCGGGAGCGCGATCTCGACGCGATCTACGTCACCGGTCCCGGTCACGGCGGCCCGGCGCTCGTGGCCAACACCTGGCTCGAGGGCTCCTACACGGAGATGTACCCGGAGATCGACCGCGACGAGGAGGGCATGCGGCGGCTGTTCCGCCAGTTCTCCTTCCCCGGCGGCGTGCCGAGCCACGTGGCGCCCGAGACTCCCGGCTCGATCCACGAGGGCGGCGAGCTGGGCTACTCGCTGGCGCACGCCTACGGCGCTGTGCTGGACAACCCGGACCTGCTCGTGGCCTGCGTGATCGGAGACGGGGAGGCCGAGACGGG